>CAVDTO010000115.1:1371-6102 GCA_963611895.1 bacterium | reverse complement strand
GCCCTCGCAGCTCATGCCGCCGATGAGCAGCTCCTCGGAATACGGGTAGTGGGCGGGGTCGGTGTCGGAGACGGCAACCTTCTTGGTGCGCTTTGAGGTATCGCCATCGGAGCAGCAGCTCTTGCCGCGTGACATCCCCGCGATGCGCTTGAAGCCCAGCACCAGGCCGAGCAGAACGATCAGGGCGACGACGACGTTTGCGGGCGTGAACAGGCTTCCCATGGCATGCGACCTTTCCATATGCAAGGGGGCGTGGCTCTCGCACACCACACCCCCGGGGAGTATCCACCACATGGTACTCCAACTCTCACAGCCGTTCTTAATAAGTTTGATAAAGGTTACTTTTTCTCTTGACCTCGCTTTGCGATGGTGTATAAGTTTGCTCAGGCTAACTGCACCCCGCACGGAAGGAGGCTCCATGGAGCACGCGATCGACGTCCCTACCTTCGAGCGCGCGCTCGTCTCGTACGCCTCCCCCACCCTTGCGGGCATCAAGCCTGCGGCGCTCTTCACTTTTGCGGGAACGTTCGATAGCGACGGCGCGGAACCCCATACCCGCGCCCGCATCGAACGGAGGCGCCGCGCACTCCTCGCGGTCATCGACTCGTGCGCGAGCGCGCTCCGCCAGGCCGGCATATGCATACGCGTGCTCGTCTGGCGGAAGTGCGGGGCGCTCGTCTACGTCTACCGCCCGCAGGAACTCGCCCGCGAGCTCAACGCGCCCGCGGCCCGGCCCGTGCTCGAGCGTGAGGGCTACGACACCACAGACGCGAGCACGTGTATCGAGCGCTTGGCCCTGCGCATCGCGGCGGCATCCAAGAGCTCGCGCGCCACCTGCGCACTCGATCGCGACCGCGCGTGCGAGGCCCAGGAGAGCTGCCCTTGCGCGTTCCCCCACGAGGTCGGGTTCTTTCTCGGCTACCCCGCGGAGGACGTGCTCGGCTTCATCGAACACGAGGGGCGCGACTACCTCGCGGTAGGCGCCTGGAAGGTCTACGCGCATCTCGACCGCGCGCTCGCGACCTTTGAGGGCTACCGCCTCTGCACGGAGCGCACGCGCCGCCGCTATGCACGCGGCAGCAGTCTCAAGGAGCTCGCGCTCAAGCGCTAGCGAACCGGTAATCCGCTGCAGCATCTGCAGCTCAACAGAAAGGAACCATCATGAGCAAAGTCGCAGTCGTCTTTTGGAGCGGCACGGGCAACACCGAGGCCATGGCCGGATTCGTGGCCGACGGCGTAGCCGAGGCCGGCGGCGAGGCCGACGTCATCCAGTGCTCCGACTTCTCGGCCGACAAGGTCGAGGCCTACGACGCCCTCGCCTTCGGCTGCCCCGCCATGGGCTCCGAGGAGCTCGAGTACGACGAGTTCCAGCCCCTCTGGGACGACGTCAAGAACAACCTCGGCACCAAGAAGGTCGCGCTGTTCGGCTCCTACGAGTGGGCCGAGGGCGAGTGGATGGAGACCTGGAAGGCCGACGCCGAGGAGGCCGGCGTGAACGTGGTGAACACGCTCATCAACTACGACGCCCCCGACGCCGAGGGCGAGGCCAGCTGCAAAGCCCTGGGCGCCGAGCTCGTCTAACAGCAAGTCCGCGCCAGCTCAAGCGGCACCGGCGCGCAGGGCAGCGGCAACGCATCGCCCGTGCGCCGGTCATACCGAACACGAGCCGGGAGGGACCGGCTGCGATACCGTACCGTCGCAGCCGATCTCTCCCGGCTCTTCTGCGCTCGCAAACGCGAGGAACCTTCCGTTCCCTCGGCAACCCGGGGAACGGAAGGTTCTTTTTAGTAACTGGGCCTGCTTGCCGGCCAGCTCGTTTGCGCGCATGGCCGTGCAGCTGATTGATGCACCGCTGGGACTCTTGACCTGCAGGCGATGCCACGCGCTCGCGGAACGGCAGCGGCCATAGCCAGAGCAAGGCCCCGTTAAAGCCCGTGCGCAGGCCTTACGCAATATGACCCAGGAACTCCTTGGTGCGCTCGCTCTTGGGATGGTCGAACACCTCGGTAGGCGTGCCGTCCTCCACGACCACGCCGCCCTCCATGAAGATCACGCGGTCGGCCACATCGCGCGCAAAGCCCATCTCGTGCGTGACCACGATCATGGTCATGCCGCCCTGCGCAAGGTCGCGCATGGCCGCGAGGACGTCGCGCACGAGCTCCGGGTCGAGCGCCGAGGTGGCCTCGTCGAAGAGCATGACCTCCGGGTCCATGGCGAGGGCGCGCGCGATGGCCACGCGCTGCTGCTGGCCGCCCGAGAGCTCGGAGGGCATGTAGTCCACGCGGTCGTGAAGGCCGACCTTCTCGAGCTGCTCGAGGGCCACGCGCTCGGCCTCCTCGCGGGAGCGCTTGAGCACCTTGACCTGCGCGAGCATGACGTTCTGCTTGACCGTGAGATGCGGGAACAGGTTGAACTGCTGGAACACCATGCCCAGATGCGTGCGCACCTCGTTGAGGTCGCAGTGCTTGTCGCACACGTCGGTGCCGCCCACGATGATCGAGCCGCTCGTAGGCTCCTCGAGGCGGTTGATGCAGCGCAGCATGGTCGACTTGCCCGAGCCCGAGGGGCCGAGCACGACCACGACCTCGCCGCGGTGCACGTCGATGTTCACGTCGTGCAGGACCTCGGTGTCGTCAAAGGATTTCTTGAGGTTCCGGATGGAGACGACGACCTCGTTGTTGCTGTCACTCACTGTGGGACCTCCCTATACGCCCATGGCCTTGCCGAGACCCGGCACGGGCTTGCTCTTTTTCTTGGACACAACGCGGCCGTGGATCTTGTCCTCGCGGTGCTCGACGAACTTGGCGAGCGGCAGCGTGAGGGCCAGGTAGAACAGGGCGGCCACAACGTAGGGGGTGATCGAGCCGGTGGTGGCGACGATGGTGCGCGCGCCCATCACGATCTCGTTCACACCCACGGCCGCGAGCAGCGAGGTGTCCTTGTAGAGCAGGATGAACTCGTTGGTGAGCGTGGGCAGAACGTTGCGGACCATCTGCGGAACGATCACGTAGAGCATGGTCTGGAATCCGTTCATGCCGAGCGAACGGGCAGCCTCGCCCTGGCCCTTAGGGATCGACTGGATGCCGGCGCGGAAGATCTCGCCCATGTAGGCGGCGGAGTTCATGCACATGACGATCACGCCGAGCGGGAAGTTGTCGATGTTGATGCCGGCAAGCGGCAGGCCGAAGAACGCGATGTAGATCTGCAGGAACGCCGGAGTGCCGCGCACCACGTTGACGTAGACGTTGGCGATGCCGCGAATCAGGTGGTTGCTCGATATGCGCATGAGGGCGAGCATCAGCGCAAAGGGAATGGCGAGCGGGAACGCCAAGAAGACGATCTTGAGCGCCATGACGAAGCCCTCGAACACGATGGGGATCGACGAGACGATCACCGGCGGGTTGAGGAAGAGCTTGCAGAACAGGTTGGAGTTCCATGCCTGCACCCATGCCTGCTGCTCAAGATCGCTCTTGAGCTGGTCGGTGAACGAGACCGTCTTGATGGCCACGGCGGGAACGCCGCTCATCTTGTGCGAGGAGCCGTCGGCGAGCTTATAGGAGGCCGCGACCTTTTGGCTGCCGCCGGCCACGGGGAACGTGACGCCCCAGAGCTCAACACGGTAGTAGCGCCCGGCGGTGACGGCGCCAAAGGAGGCGGTGACCGCCTGCCCCTTGACCTTGAACTCGGCCGAGGTGAGGCGCTCGGATTCCATGAGGTCGTCGCCGGAAAGCACGGTGACGCGTGCGTCGTCGGTATCGGTGCAGGTCGTGCCCTCGGGGAGCGTCATGGTGATGCTCGTGAGCGACTCCTCGGAGTCGGCCTGGAACTCGAGCGTGAGGCGCGTCTCCTCGCCGCCGATGACCTCGCTGCCGCCGTCGGTGTTGGGGCGCGCGGTGAGCTTCTTGACCTCGACGGCCTGGGCGGGCGCGGGCGCCGCCGTTACGGCGCCGCCGACGCACGCGAGGCCGAGCGCGAGCACGGCCACGGCACGCAACGCGCGGTTGTTCATCTTCATGTTCGCTCCTATCTGAACGATAAAACGCGCCCCGGGCATGCACGGCCCGCAGAGCGGGGCGCAGAACAGCTTACGGCAGCGCGAAAAGGGCGCTCCCGCTCGCGGCAGGCGCGGCGCGATGTGCCCCAAACTGCATAGTTGGACAAGCCGAGATGATGTTACACGAAACCCGTTACCGAAGTGTTGCAGGAAACACTTCGGTTCAATAAAGAGGAATCCACCAAACATGGATGGGAACGGGGCGCGGAGGCGGGCACAATGGAGCGGCACGGCGCGGCCCCGAAGCGCCTAGCGTGGCTCGGCGGCACGGCTCGGCGGAACGGCGGGGCGGCCCAGTGTGGCGCGACACAATGACGCGGCTCGACGAAGTGGCTACCCGGCGCGGCGCGGCACGGGGTAACTCGATGCGCCCCCCGCACGGCTCGATGCAACTCGGCGCAAATCTTTACCCGTTCAAAATCTCTTTATCGTTCCACTCAAACACCTAAAGTTAAAACTGCGAGGCCCCTGAGGCGCATGCGGAATGCAACCCGCGTATGCGGAGGGGTCAGAGTAGAATCGAGAGGCTTTTGGTCTCATAGCTCGAGGGAGGTTGGCGATGTTCTGCGCGCGATGCGGCGCCCGGGTTTCCGACGGCGCGCGATTCTGCACCTCGTGCGGCATGCCGCTCGCCGAGCTGAGGGAGGCTACCCGCAAGGGCAAGGCTGCCTCCCCTG
>CAVDTO010000115.1:0-1278 GCA_963611895.1 bacterium | reverse complement strand
ACGACCTCGACGCGAGCGAAACGCGCGGCGCAGACCCGGCCGCAGAGGAAGCGAACCCTTCCAAGCAAGACAAGGCACAGGACGAGCGGCGCTCCGCCACGCAGACGGCATCAAAGCGGGCTCAGCGCAACACGGCCCCGCAGTCCGTGACGTTCCGCGAGATGATGCTGCAGAGCCACCGCATCGGCCGCCTCATGGTGCCGACCTTCGCCATCATCATCGCGAGCCTCATCGCCTCGCTCGGCATCGGCGTCGCGGTCACGATCGTCTACCGCCACACGAACGCCGCGACCGAAGCGCCGGCGCACGCAAAGCATGCCGAGAACGATGCGCAGAGCTCCGAGGACGCAGACGCAGACGCAAGCGAAGAAGAGCCGAGCGCCGACAACACCGACGATGAGGAGACCGGCTCCGAGAACGAATCCGCCGAGAACTCGGACGGCGATGGCAGTGAGGACGCCGCAAACGCAACCAACGAGCAGCGCACCGCGATGGTCGCCGCTCCCGATGACTCGTCGTTTGCCGAGGCCGATACCGCGGTGCCGAGCAGCTACGACCCGGCAGCAGACGCCGGGACCTGGCGCGGCACCTTTGTGGACCGCGACACCTCCACCGACAAGAGTGGCTCCTTTGAGGAGGCCTCGTGGGCATGCGGCCAGTGCTACGGCGCCAAAAAGCGCGCGCTCAAGCTCACGATCTCGAGCGTCGACGCAAAAAGCAAGACGGCCTCGGGAACGGTCAGCTTCATCTGGCACGACCACACGGGGCCGATCGACACCGACATCGAGTCCAGCACGGGCGACGCCTACGTGGAGAACGTTCCGTTCAAGAACGTCTCCATCGAGGGCTGGCGCACGACCGGCTGCATGACCCTCTACAGCGCGAACGGCAAGACCGTGCAGATGTCGCTCCGGCTGCGGTACGGCAGCGCCGACGACTACTCGCTTTGGATCCGCACGGCGCCCACGGCATTCGAGGCTCAAGGGCTCACCTACCAATGGGGCCAAACCGACATGTACACCCTCACCCGGCAATAACCCACTTCCCTGGCAACACACGACAGAAAGCGAGCGCACATGTTCTGCCCTCAATGCGGAAAAGAAAACAAGGACGACGCGAAGTTCTGCACCGGCTGCGGCAACTCGCTCCAGGCGGCAAAAGCCGCGCTCAGCAAGGCAGAAGCCGCGACCGACGAAACCGGGCAAGTGGCAAACCTGCAGCAGGCCGACGAGGCCGAGGAGCTAATCGATGCTGAGCAGGACGCCGCGGAAGAAGCGG
>CAVDTO010000114.1:0-6172 GCA_963611895.1 bacterium | reverse complement strand
TTATTCCACCCCGCTTACGTAACGAGCGGTATCGAGCTTGTAGGCCGTGCCCTTGCTGTCCGACACCTCGATGTGCGCACGGTACATCGTGCCGGTCGCGGTGTTCTCCTCGGTCACGTCGCAGGCGACTGCGTAACCGTCGCGGCCGGATTCGGCCACGCCGGCGGCGACCTTCTCGCCCGCGGCCACGGCGGCCGGGTCGCACGAGAATTCCTCGGCGGCGTCCTTGGCGACGTTCACGGCCTGGCACACGCGGGCCGACTGGTTGGCGTTCTCCGCCGCGCGTGAGAACATCTGCGTGAACACGGCCATCGATGCCGCGAGCACCGCGAGCAAAACGAGCGTTTCTACCACAAAAGCCGTGGTAGAACGGATGCGCTTGGAACCGCTAGCGGTAGAGGATGCTGCCATGCTACTCGCCTCCCTGGAGATAACGGAGGGCGACCTCGCAGGTTCCCTGATCGGTAGAGACGCTGAGCAGCCCGTTCGAATACGAGAAGTCAAAGCTCTCCGACTCGGTCACGGTGCTCGCCTTTGCCGGCGTGTAGCCCGTGCCCTGCAGGCTGTACTCCTCAACGACCTTGCCCTTGTAGAGGTAGATGCGCGTCTCGTAGGTGCCCGAGTCGAGCGACTCCACCACCACGAGCGATTTTCCCTCGGGGCCCTCGCCGGTGGCGATGGCGCCCTTGGCGTCGTTGGCGTGGACGATGTTGGCAATCAGCTCTGCACCCTCGCGCCGCGCGACGTTGCCGGCCTGGGTGTCGGAGATGTGGCGGTACACGCTTACGCCGGCGATGAGCGCCAGGAGCATGGCGATGAAGAACACGCAGAGGAGCAGGACGGGGAACAGCTTGCGGGGGCGCTTGCCGCCGCTGCCTGCACCGGCGGCCTCCGAGAGTTTGGCGAGCGCCTCGATACGATCGGTTTCGGGGGGTCTGTTCTGGCTGCTCATCGGGGCGTCACCACCACGCTGGGCATGATGTTGCCCGCAAAGTACTCGTAGCTCACCACGTAGTCGTTATGGTTGATGGTGAGGCCGTAGTCCTTCTCGAGGTGCTTGATGGAGCGCGGGTAGCTGCCCTCGATGGCGCAGCACTGCTTGGCGGCATCGATGATCGACTGCTGGAGCGCCACGGCACCCTGCTTGCGCGCGTTCTCGCGCACGAGGAACCCCACGCCGCCCAAGACGAGCGCGAGCGCGACCACGCAGACGACGGCGATAACGCGCCGCTTCTTGCGGTTCGTGAGCTCCTGATCGGTTATCTCGTGAAACATCTGCAGCTCCCGGGGCTAAGCGATGGAACCCATGATGCCGATGAGCGGCAGCATGACGGCGATGAGGGTCGCTCCCACGGCGATGGTGAGGAACGCCGCGAGGGCCGGCTCAACGCTGTCGACCACGGCATCGAGCTGCGAGGTCGCGTCGTTGAAGAAGATGTCGGAGAGGCGGCCGAGCACCTCGTCGGTCGAGCCGGAGTGGATGCCCACGGTGAGCATGCGTCCGTAGATGGGCTCGAACACGTCGTTCTCGGTGATCGCCTGGGCAAGGCTGCGCGGGTTGTCCACGTCGAGCATGCTCTTGTGCGCGCGCTCGAGCTTGGCGGAAAGCTCCGCATGGTCCACGGTCGCGGCGGCGCGCTCCATGGCGGTGCCGTCCTGCACGCCCGAGGCCACGAACGCGGAAAGCGCGCTGGTAAAGCGCGAGATCGCGAGCTGGTACATGGCACGCTTGGTGAACGGCAAGCTCTCGAGCATCTTAACCACGCGGATGCGGCCGGTCTCGGTATGCGTGAGGGCCGCGACCACGACCGCGCAGATGGCGGCCACGAGTACCACGGCGAGCGCGATCCAGCCGATTACGGCTGAGGCGCCGATCATCGAGAACGAGCCCGTGGTGAGCGAGCCCGACATGTTGTCGTAGGCGTCGGTGAACGTGGGCAGGATGAAGAACACGGTGAAGGCGAGGATGCAGCTCATGATGCAGAGCAGCGCCGCCGGGTAGCCCACGGCGTTGCGCAGGCGCGTGAAGATGCGTCCCTCGCTGTCGTAGTAGCGCCCGAGGCTGCGGAGCACGCGCTCGGTGCGGCCCGAGGTCTCGCCGATGCGCACCATCTCGACGGCGTAGGGCGGGAATGCGTCAGTGCTATTCATGGCCTCGGCCAGGCCGACACCCTCGATGAGCTTGGAATACACACCGTCGCAGACGGTCTTGAAGTAGGATTGCTCGCGCTTCTCCGCAAGCATGTGAACGGCTTCCTCGGTTTGGATGCCCGCCGAGAGCATGGTGGCGATGCTGTCGCAAAAGGCGCTGATCGCGCTGCTCTCCAGTAACTTCTCCGCCATTTATTCTCCCGTCCTCATGCGAGACGCGTTTATCGACTCAGTATACATATCGGTCAGTATATTCCTTTCCGTCTCCCACATTCTCGTTGTCGCCGCTGGCAGCAAAGGTCAGATCGACGCGCGACCACGTGTTTTGTTCGACGCTGAACTGCGCCGAGGTCCACGTGCCGTCGATGTAGACCATGATCCAGGCGTGATATATCGAATCGGGCGAGACGTAGCCCGTAACGATCTTGGTGGGGATCCCGACCGAGCGCAGCATGGCCGCGCCGAGGCTCGCGTAGTCAAAGCAGATGCCCGTCTT
Source organism: bacterium (assembly GCA_963611895.1). Taxonomy (GTDB): domain Bacteria; phylum Actinomycetota; class Coriobacteriia; order Coriobacteriales; family Coriobacteriaceae; genus Collinsella. The sequence goes on along the minus strand of CAVDTO010000114.1, from coordinate 3,525 downwards.
GCTGGCGAGCGTTTCGTCCGGGTTGGGCACGTAGCCGCTCGACTGCTTGAGCGCCGCGGCCTTCTTGTTGTCGTATTCAACGTTGTCGACGATCCACTGGCAGATGTTCTCCACGGCCTCGCCCTGGTTGGTGGCGCTCTTGGCGAGCTTGCGCGCCTGGGCCACGCAGTCGCTGCCCTCGGAGTAGCTGCAATAAACGTTGGGCACGAGGAATGGGTCGAACTCGCTGGTAAGGCTCACGTTCGCGGTGGTGCTTGCGAGCTCCACGTAGTTGTCGCCCGAGGTGTTCTGCATGACGCGGAAGCTGTAGGAACCGTCGCCGTAGGTGAGCGGGCACACGATGGGCGTGCCGTCTTGCGGCAGGTCGTAGGCGCAGGTGGATTGCCCGCTGCTCACGAGGAACTTGAGGCGCGAGGAATTCTCGGCTGCCGCGCCCACGTAGCCGCTGTTGACCGACGAGGTGTCGATGGCGGCGCCGTTTGCGCCGGTTGCGGCGTCGGCGTTGTAGCTCGAGGTGGAGATGCTCGCGGGTACCGAGAAGTCGGCGCCGGTTGCCTCGTCTGAGCTGCCGCCGCACCCTGCGAGCGCGAGCGCCAGGGCAACCGTGCAGAGCACGGTTATATATAAGTGCGTCGAGCGCGGTCTATGTCGGTACGTGCGGGCCATGGCGTCGAGTATAAACGGCCCCGCGCGGTTTTGTTGAGGGGAGTCGGTCGCCCGGGCGAGCGGCTCTTGGGCGAGCGGCGCGCGAGCGCGGCGGACCGCGGCGGGACAGATGGGCGCCGGATGGCCTCGCCGGATGCTGCGTCGTGCCGGTTTTGGCGACCGCCCGTTGCCTATCTCGCTGTTCCGTCGCATGGGGCACCCGATACTCCAGCAACACTCTCGTGGCCGCTTGTTGCCGTTTGGGGTCCAGGAGGTTTCGGTAGGGGGTTCTACCATTGTTTTTACAGGTCGATTAGTTGTATATTCACTCTGAATCATGCTCTTGATTCATGCCGCGATTAAATCGCGGTGGATTGGAAATAGCTATTGGCACTATCCGCGCGGGGGCGCGGGAAATGCTGAGGTGAGACATATGAGCGAGAACGATCGCGCCGACTACGGTTTGGCCATGGACGAGGCCGTGCGCCGCACCAAGGTCTTTGGTATCAAGTCGATGACCGTGTTGATGACGGCCTCGATGCTGCTTTCGGGCGTGCCGACGGCGGCCATTGCCGAGGAGCTCGAGGAGCAAGGCGTCATCACCGCCGAGCAGCCTACCGACCAGGGGTCGACGGGCGAGAACACCGAGGGTCAGACCGCCGAGACGACCGGGGAGTCCGGCGCGTCGGAGCAGGCTCCCTCGTCCGACCAGGGTTCCAACGAGCAGACTCAGCAGCCCGCTCAGCAGAACGCCTCTGCTGAGCCGAGCAGCACTCCGGCCCAGGAGCAGGCTGTTGCCGACGTGGCCGACGTCGCGCTCGAGCTCAACAACGCGAGCATTTCCTATAACGGGCAGACCATCGCGAACCCTGCCACCAAGGTGACGCTCCCCACCAACAGCGACTTCAAGTTTGCCGTTACCCCCGATAGCGGCTACGACCTCAACAAGGTGACGCTCACCGTTGCCGGCAACACCTCCGAGCTCAAGGCCGACGCGAGCGGAACCTACACCGTTGCCGCTGCCGATGTGGCCCAGGCCCCCAAGGTCACGCTCGAGACTGAGCAGCAAAAAGATGCCGAGGCCGTCCCCCAGGCCATCGCGCTCGAGGACACTGACGGCGAGGGTGACGCTTCTTTGAATGCGAGCACCGGCTGCAGCATTTCCGGCGACGCCACGGTCACGATGGGCGAGTCCATCACGCTGACGTTCGAGGGTCCCGAGGGCAGCAAGGCCCAGGGCTGGGCGGATAACAGCGGTGCTTTTGACCTTACCGTTGCCGAGGACGGGCAGTCCGTGGTCGCCACCGCCAAGACCGGCTGGGTCTTCAACGGCAAGAGCAAGGACTGCAACATCGTCTGCTGGTACACCGACGCGCAGGGCGCTTGGCACACGGGCGATGCTCAGCTCGTTAAGACCGTCAAGGTGAACAAGCGCGCCTTCAAGGTCGTTGCGCCGGATGTGGTGAACGCCTACGGCAGTCACTATGTGTTCCCCACGCTCATCGATGCCGCCACCGGCGAGGAGGTCGCTTGGACGGGCGAGGCCGGCGACGCCTTCACCTTCAACTATTACAAGGACGGCGAGTACATCTGCAACCAGTCGCTGATGAAGTCCGATGGCGCGAAGTACCTCGCCGCGCTGACGGGACCGGGCGAGTACACCGTCGAGGTCGTTCCGAACGACGGCTACTACTACGCCGGTAAGTCTCAGACGGTGAAGATCGACGAGGAGTACACGAAGCCCGCCGACACCGAGACCGATAAGTACATCTACGTTGGCGACACCCTCGAGATCGAGGGCACCGATGCTGCGTATCACAAGTGGACCTACGACGAGGGTGACGTTCTCTCCGTGTCCGTTGAGAAGAGCAAGCGCGCAGAGACCAATAAGGCAACCGTTACGGGCCTTAAGGTCGGCGACGTCACCCTCAAGCACGAGTCTTCGGACGCGAACTGGTTCTGGCCGGTGACCACCGACACCATCACGGTCCACGTGATCAAGAAAGCGCCGGCGGTCTCGCTTACGATCTCCGGTCCCGATACGGTCGAGCAGTCCAAGAGCATCACGCTGACCACCGATGCCGAAACCGATGTGACATGGACCTCCAGCGATCCGAGCATCGCCACCGTTGACGCCAACGGCAAGGTCACGGGCGTCAAGGAGGGCACCGTCACCATCACGGCCACCACGGTCACGGCCGAGGGCAAGGTGCTCACGGCCACCCACGACGTGACGGTGACCAAGTCCGAGACGAGCGGAAAATACAACGCGAAATTTACCAGCACTATCGAGAACGCCGACGTCGTGTACTTCAACTGGCACAGTGCGTCCGACGTGAGTGATGTTTCGTTCACCCCGGCGACGAGCAGCTTTACCGTCAACGACTACACCACCGATACCGCGTCCGGCTACGTAGTCTTCTTTGTGAAGCCGAACAGCAACCATATCATTACTGGTCTGGGTGCTTCGGGTGCCGGTCAGATGTATGCCGTCGACGCTACGAGCTGGGGTGCCATCAACGGGTATCCGGGCATCTCTACGGTGATGGCTGCCGCTAAGGCCGAGGGTTACGTGGCCGCTTTTGGCTATTCCAGAGGTCCGAAGAGCAACATGGCTCAGAGCTTTGAAGTCCGTGCCAAGTCGCCCGACATGTTGATCGCGGCAACGAGCAGCCAAACCGAGGGCGTGGCCGCGGGCGACGAGCTTACCTTCACCGTCACGATTACGCCTCAGACTACCGGTAGCGGCAAAGATCATGCGACCGGTGTGAAGGTGAACAGCGCGGAGGTTAACGGCACCGAGGTTACGGTTGAGGATCTCACCCAGAACAGCGACGGCACCTACACCGGCTACGTTCACTACACCGCTACCGATAATGA
>CAVDTO010000113.1:0-6326 GCA_963611895.1 bacterium | reverse complement strand
ATGGAGCAGGAGCGCATCGATAACGGAACGGGCCAAGAGCCGGCAGCGCAGCCGGCGCCCGCGCAGGCGGCGCCCGTTCAGCAGGCTGGCGCGGTGCAGGGAACGACCCGACCGCAGCACGCGGGCCCGAGTGAGGAGTACCTGCGGCTGTACGGTGCGGCCCAGCAGCCCGCCGAGCTTCAGCAGATCTACCTCGATTGTCAGCAGCAAGTGGCACCGCAGCAGCCTGCGCAGCCGGTTGCGCCCCAGCAGCAGATTTACGCCGCGCCCCAAGCGCAACCTGCGCCCCAGCAGCCTGCTCCTGCTCAACAGCCCGCGCCGCAGCCACAGGCAAACGTGCCGCAGCAATCCGCGCCGCAACCCGCCCAGATGCCGCCTCAGCCCACAGCCGCCGCGTCTCAGCCCGCGCACGAGAGCCGTGTGTCGCATGTGTTCCGCTGGCTCGCCGCCTCGGTCACGCCGTCCCTTGCCATCCTCGCGTGCGAGGTTGCCGTGTCGCTCGTCATCGGCGTGGTCTTTGGCCTGTTCGCCGTCGCCATGCCGATCTACATCTCCACCGACCTCATCGAGTCGCTGCTCCTGGTCGCCATGAATCTGTTCGCGATCGCGATCCTTGCGCCCTGGTGGGGGCACGTTTACCAGCGCTCCTTTTTGCGTGCGCGCCGCGCGGAGCTCCCGCGCCGATCGAGCGCCGCCAAGGTTGCCCAGCGCGTTGCGGGCATCGTCCTCATGGGTCTTGGCGCCCAGGTCGTGATAACGGTACTCATCACGTTCGTCCTGCGGTTCTTCCCCGCGGTGAGCCAGGAGTACTCCGAGCTCATGGAGGAGCCCACGGTCGGCCTCGCCGCTGTGGTCTCGGTGCTCTCCACGGTCGTGGGCGCGCCCATCATGGAAGAGCTCGCCATGCGCGGTCTCACCCTCGAGTTCGGTCTGCGCGCCTTCAACTTTGCCTCGCGCGCGCAATGGGGGCTCCCGCGCCGCGGTGTCTCCCTGTTCTCGGGCAAGATCGTCCGCATCAACGACCGCGAGGCCTATCTTGCGGTCGCTCAAAAGAGCTCCGACATGCCGCCGCTTTCGTTCTGGCTCGCCAACTTCGTGCAGGCGCTGCTCTTCGGCATCTTGCACATGAACATCACGCAGGGCATTTACACCTTTGCGTTCGCCTTCGTCTTTGGATGGGTGGCGTGGAGGTCGGGCAAGCTCCGCTACAGCATGCTGCTCCACTTCGTGCTCAACGGCTCGTCGTATTGGACGGACCTCATGGGCTACCTCGATGGCTACGAGTTCATCATCTTCGCGCTCGCGATGGTGCTCGTCTTCATCGCCGGCGTGGCGCTCTTCAACAAGGGCTGCGACGAGCAGGCCGAGCCACCGGTGCGCCTGTACCCGGCTGGGTGCACGCCCGAGGGTGTTCAGGCGGCGCCGGCTTCGGTGAACGCTGAGGGCCCCGCTCCTGTCTCCGCCGCTCCCTCTTCCAACGCTGCGGAAGACCCCGCCATCGCTCCGTCCGACAGCTTCGACGCCCCCGTTCCCGCCGCGTCGTTCGCTCCCGTTTCCCCCTCAGTTGTGCAGGATCCTTGTAACACGCCCAGCTCGGCTAGCATGGTGCCCAATCAACCGACTGAGTGAGTAGGGAAGAGATCAGCATGACCGACAAGACGGCGGAGCGCAACGCACGCCTGGCGGAGCAGCAGCCGGCGCGCGAGCGCAACATCGAGGCCATCGCCGCGCATCTGCACGCAGGCATCAAGACCGAGTGCCGCGCGCTCGGGATCGAGCTCGAGCACATCTGTGTGGACGCCAGCGGCACGCCCATCACCTACAGCCAGCCGGGCGGCGTGCGCGACGTACTCGAGTCGCTCTCCAAAACCTATCCCGAGCGCACCGAGCACGACGGCGACCTGCTCGGCGTGGCACGCCCGGGTGCCGCGGTGACCATCGAGCCCTCCGCACAGCTCGAGCTCTCGGCCGGTCCGTTCAGCGACCTGGCCTCCGCCCGCACGGCCTTCGACGCATTCGAGGTCGATGCCACGGCGGCGCTCGCTCCCGTGGGCGGCCGTGCGCTCACCATCGGGTTCGACCCCAAGATGCGCACGCTCGACAAAGAGCTCATCCCCAAGGCGCGTTACGACTACATGAACCGCTACCTGGGCGCCATCTCGCCCTGGGGCCAGCGCATGATGCGCTCGAGCGCCTCCACGCAGGTCTCGATCGACTACACCTCGGAGGCCGACGCCGTGCGCAAGATGCGCGTGGCCGAGTATCTCGCGCCCGTGCTGGCGCTCATCTGCGACAACGCGCCCATCTTTGAGGGCGGCCCGCGCCCGCACGCGCTCATGCGCGTGGAGGCCTGGGAGGGCTGCGACCCCGACCGCTGCGGCGTGGTACCCGGCATGTTCGAGGAAGGCTTTGGCTTTGACGACTACGCCGCCTGGCTGCTCGACATTCCGGCGATCGTGGCGCTCGAGGAGGATGGCGAGGCGCGCTACGACGAGCGCACCTTCGGCGAGATCTATGCCGAGCGCGTGATGAGCGACGACGAGGTGCTCCACGCGATGTCGATGGTGTTCCCCGACGTGCGCCTCAAGAGCTACGTGGAGATCCGCCCGGCCGACTCCATGCCCATCCCGTACGTGATCGCCTACGCGGCGCTCATCAAGGGGCTCTTCTATAACGAGGAGAACCTGGCCGAGCTCGCGAACGAGGCGGCCGGTATCGGCGAGGCCGAGGTGGTCGCTGCAAAGCACGCGCTCATGCAGAGCGCCTACGCGGCCGAGGTCTACGGTCGCCCCGTGGCCGAGCTCTGCGACGAGTTCATTGCGCGCGCCGAGCACGGCCTCTCTGCAGAGGAACGTGGCTACCTGGAGCCGCTCGCCGAGCTCGTGGCCTCCCGCGAGACCCTCGCCGACCGCGGAACGGCGCTCGCTTAGGGGCACCGGCGGGGCGTCCGAATATGTGCTCTGAGAAAGTTTTCACTTTCTCTAACTAAAGCGCGAGCCCCTGTAGTAGAGTGTGACGAAATTGGATAGCGACCTAAACCGATGAGACGGAAAGTAGGCGCCAGCGCGCGAGGAGCGAACCCGGGACGGTGCGAGCCGGGAGGAAAGCGGGACGTCGAATGGGCCGTCGAGGGCGCACCGAAAGAAGGCCTGGGGCCAACGAGTAGGCTGCGACGTGGTTGGCATACGTCAGTTGCCGGGGGCGTGAAGGCGCCCCGCTAAGTGCGCGAACCTGTTCGCGAATCAAGGTGGTACCGCGGGTTATGCAACCCGTCCTTGGCTGGATGTACTGGCTGAGGGCGGGTTTTTTGGTGCCCGCCCCCAAGATGCATGAGGAGGGACCATGCAACAGAGCACCGAGGCACGGCACCGCGCGGTGGCCGCGTACCCCGCGATCGACGAGGTCGCCGCGCTCGCGGCGGCGGGCGAGTACCGGCGCGTGCCCGTCAAGCGCGAGCTCATGGCCGACGCGTTCACGACCATCGAGGCCATGCGCCGCGTGCGCGCCGCTTCCAACCACTGCTTTCTCTTTGAGTCGGCGGAGGCGGACGCCCGCTGGGGCCGCTACAGCTTCCTCGGCTTTGCGCCCACGGTTGAGCTCACCTGCGCAAACGGCGAGCTGACGGTCAAGCGCGGCGCCGAAGGGGAGGAGCCCACGGTCGAGCGCTCGCATGTGGAGCACCCGGGTGCGGCCATCCGCGCGCTGCTCGCCGAGCACAAGTCGCCCCAGCTGGAGGGCTTCCCGCCGTTCACGGGCGGGCTTGTGGGGTACTTCGCCTACGACTACCTCAAGTACGCCGAGCCGACGCTGCGTCGCGAGGGCATGGCGCGCGAGGACTTTCTCGACGTGGACCTCATGCTCTTCGACCGCGTGATCTGTTTCGACTCCTACCGCCAAAAGGTCGTGCTCGTGGCCTCGGTCGACATCTCGGATGCGGACCCTGCGGCAATTGAGGCCGCCTATGCCGACGCCGTGGCCGAGCTCGACCACATGCAGCAGATCCTGCAGAGCGGCGAGAAGCACGAGTTCGCCCCGCTCCACCTCGAGCGCGACCTCGCCCCGGTCTACGACCAGGAGCGCTACGAGCAGATGGTCCGCACCGCGCAGGAGCACATCCACGAGGGCGACATCTTTCAGGTGGTGCTCTCCGACCCCATCACCGCGCCCGCCGAGGGCAGCCTCTTCGACGTGTACCGGACCCTCCGCTGCACGAACCCCTCGCCCTACATGGCGTTCATCTCGTCGGACGACGTGGAGGTGGCCGCCGCGAGCCCCGAGACGCTCGCCAAGCTCGAGGCCGGCAAGCTCTTCACCTACCCGCTCGCCGGCACCCGTCCGCGCGGCAAGACGCCCGAGGAAGACGCCGAGCTCGAGCGCGGCCTGCTCGCCGACGAGCGCGGCCTGCTCGCCGACGAGAAGGAGCTCGCCGAGCACAACATGCTCGTCGACCTGGGCCGCAACGACATCGGACGCGTGGCCGCGCTCGGCAGCGTGAACGTGGAGAGCTACCACAACGTGCTGCGCTTCTCCCACGTGATGCACATCGGCTCCACCGTCACGGGCCAGCTCGCCGACGACAAGGACGCCGTGGACGTGATCGACTCCATCCTGCCGGCGGGCACGCTCTCGGGCGCGCCCAAGCTGCGCGCCTGCCAGATCATCAGCGACCTCGAGGGCGCCAAGCGCGGCATCTACGGCGGCGCCATCGGCTACCTCGACTTCTCGGGCAACCTCGATACCTGCATCGGCATCCGTTTGGCCTACAAGAAGAACGGCGAGGTCTGCGTGCAGTCGGGCGCCGGCATCGTGGCCGACTCCGTGCCGGCCAAGGAGTTCCGGGAGTGCCAGAACAAGGCCCGCGCGGTGGTCGAGGCCGTGCGCGCGGCGGAAGGGGGCCTCGCATGATCGTCCTCGTGGACAACTACGACAGCTTCTCGTACAACCTCTACCAGCTCATCGGCGCCATCGAGCCCGACATCCGCGTGGTGAGGAACGACGACCTCACGGTGGCCGAGCTCGCCGCGCTCGAGCCTGCGGGCATCGTGCTGAGCCCCGGCCCGGGCCGCCCGGCCGACGCGGGCATCTGCGAGAGCGTGGCCCGCGAGCTCACCGGGCGCGTGCCGATCCTCGGCGTGTGCCTGGGGCACCAGGCCATCTGCGAGGCCCTCGGCGGCACCGTCACCTACGCGGCCGAGCTCATGCACGGCAAGTCGTCCATGGCGAACGTCGAGCCGGGCGCGCGCCTGTTCGCGGGCCTGCCCGCTCAGGTTGAGGTCGCCCGCTACCACTCGCTCGAGGCCGACGAGGCGAGCCTGCCCGCCTGCCTGCGTGTGGTCGCCCGTACGGCCGATGACGAGCGCGAGGTCATGGCCGTGGAGCACGTCTCGGCGCCGACCTTTGGCGTTCAGTTCCACCCCGAGTCCATCCTCACGCCTGAGGGCGAGCAGATGGCGCGCAACTTCATCGATATCTGCAACACGTTCGCTAGCAGCAGCAACTAGGAAGGAAGCATCATGATCAAGGAAGCCATCGAGAAGATCGTCATGAAGGAGGACCTCACCTACGACGAGGCCTACACCACCATGCACGAGATCATGAGCGGCGAGACGACCGCCACGCAAAACGCCGCCTTCCTGGCCGCGCTCTCCACCAAGTCGTCCACGGCCGAGACCATCGACGAGATCTCGGGCTGCGCGGCCGCCATGCGCGAGCTCGCCACGCCGGTGCCGCACCCGGGCGTGGAGACGCTCGGTGATCAAGGAAGCCATCGAGAAGATCGTCATGAAAGAGGACCTCACCTACGACGAGGCCTACACCACCATGCGCGAGATCATGGGCGGCGAGACGTCCGCCACGCAAAACGCCGCGTTCTTGGCAGCTCTTTCCACCAAGTCCACCAAGGCCGAGACGATCGACGAGATCTCGGGCTGCGCCGCCGCCATGCGCGAGCTGGCCACCCCGGTGCCCCACCCCGGCATCGAGACCCTGGAGATCGTGGGCACGGGCGGCGACCGCTCCAACACCTTCAACATCTCGACCACCTCGGCCATCATCTGCGCCGCCGCCGGCGTGCCCGTGACCAAGCATGGCAACCGCGCCGCGAGCTCCAAGTGCGGCACCGCCGACTGCCTGGAGGCGCTCGGCGTGAACCTCGACCAGTCGCCCGAGAAGGTCGCCGCCGAGCTCTCGGGCTGCGGCATGGCGTTCCTCTTTGCGCAGCGCTACCACGCGGCCATGAAGTACGTGGGGCCCATCCGCAAGGAGCTCGGCATCCGCACCGTGTTCAACATCCTGGGGCCGCTCACCAACCCCGCCTGCCCCGAGTA
>CAVDTO010000112.1:2061-6359 GCA_963611895.1 bacterium | reverse complement strand
GGCACCGTCCTTCATGCCGCGGCGCAGCGCCGGTACGCCCGTCTTGAAGGTCTTGTCCACGGCCGCCAGGCGAATGAGCTCCTTGCAGAAGGTCGCAAAGGTGCCCACGCGGAAGAGCAGTGGGTTGTAGTCGCCGTAGGTCTTGAGGTAGCGCGCGAGGAACCCGCGGTTGCGCATGATGTAGTAACGATTGGTGTCGCTCGTGGAGTTGAGCTGGCGCTTGCCGGCGATGTCCCAGTTCGAGACCACGCGTGCGCGCTTGAGCACGAGGTCCGCGACCACCACGGCGTCAAAATGCTTGCTCGCCACGTAGCCGTAGCAGGCGTCGTCGCCGTAGATGAAGAACCGCGGGTCGGGGAGGCCGGCCTTGTCCACCACGGCGCGGCTGAAGAGGCCACCCTCAAAGCAGAGCTGGTTCATCTCGCGGTAGCCGTCTTCGCCCAGGTCCCATTTGGCCACGGGGTTGGGGATACCGAGCGGAACGATGAGCTGGTACTGCCAGAAGAACGGGCCGTCGTCGAAGTCGAGGCGCGCGGCCTGCACGACCTGGTAGCGCTCGGTCCACTTGGAGAGCCGCTCGATGGCCTCGGGGAGCACGAGCACGTCGTCGTCCATGAGCCAGAACCACTCGGCGCCGAGCTCGTAGGCAGCCTGTACGCCCGCGGAGAACCCGCCTGCGCCGCCGCCGTTCTCGCGCTGCGGCGCGTAGATCACGCGGTGGCACTTGCCGGTGGTGTCGGGCGCGTCCTCGTCGATGCCCCAGAGCTCGGCCAGGCGGTCGTCGAAGTCGAACGTCATGTGCGCGGTCTGGCGGGAGTCCTCGTTGTCCACGACGACGATGCGCCAGGGTGCGCACTCCAGCTCGGCGATGGAGTCGAAGAGGTCCTGGAGCATGTTCTGGCGTTTGTACGTCACCACGACGATGGCGAGCTTGGGAATCGGCGATGCGGCGATCGTGTTGTTGCGCGTGGTGCTCACAGGCGCGTTCCTCCTCTGCGTGCGGTCAGATGGATTCATTATAGGGGGCCTGGCTCCCGTTCAGAAATACCGCGCATTCGGTGTGCATGCCGGGGTGATGCGGCGCGGGCCCGGCCGCGCGCCCCCGCGCGATGCGCCGCGCGGTATCATGGTGAGCATCTGAACCCGACGGAAAGGACCCTCGTGGACAAGAGCAGCCGCCCCAAAGTCTCGCTTCTCGTGCCTATCTACAACGTGGAGCGCTACCTCAGGCAATGCCTCGATTCCGCCGCGGCCCAGACGCTCAGCGACATCGAGGTCATCTGCATCAATGACGGCTCGACCGACGGCAGCCCCGCCATCATCCGCGAGTACCTGGAGCGCGACCCGCGCTTTCGCATGATCGACAAGGCGAACTCCGGCTACGGCGACTCCATGAACCGCGGGCTCGACGCCGCGCGGGGCGAGTTCGTAGGCGTGCTTGAGTCCGACGACTTCATGGCCCCCGACGCGCTCGAGAAGCTCGTGGGCGCCGCCGAGAGCTTCGATGCCGAGGTGGCCAAGGGCAACTTCGACCTCTACTGGTCCACGCCCGAGGAGCGCCGCGAGCTGCACGAGATGTTCACCCCCGAGATGTGCGGAAAGCCGGTCGTTCCCGGCGACACCGGCTTCATCTTCTACCAGAAGCCCTCGATCTGGTCGGCCGTGTACCGTCGCAACTTCCTCGAGCGTGAGGGCATCCGCTTCTTGCCCACGCCGGGCGCGGCGTTCCAGGACACCTCGTTCACCGTCAAGGTCTTTGCGCTCGCGCGCCGCGCCGTGTGGATCCACGACGCGGTGGTGTCGTATCGCCAGGACAACGAAGGCTCCTCGATCAACGCCTCCAACAAGGTCTTTTGCGTGAACACCGAGTACGCCGAGATCGAGCGCTGGCTCGGTACCGACTACGCCGACAAGTTCGGCGCGGAGGCGGCGGCGCGCCTGCTGCGCTTCTGCCATGCGGCGAAGTACGACTCCTACATGTGGAGCTACGTGCGCCTGGCGCCCGAGTTCAGGGTCGAGTTCCTGGAGCGCATGGCCGAGGAGTACCGCGCGGCCGTTGAGGCGGGGGAGTTTGCGCTCTCGGACCTCAGACCGTGGAAGGCGGCGAACCTCGAGGGCATCATGCGCGACGCGGGCGACTGGGCCGAGCGGAACGCGGGCTATGCCTCGGCGGGTCCCCTGGGGCGCGCGCTCCACTACCTCAAGCTCGGCGGCCCTAAGCTGCTCATCGCCTATGCCAAGAACAGGTCGAGCTATGAGTAAGGTGAGCGTGAGGGATGCCGCGGCTTCCGCTGAGTTGACCGGGGGCGCGTGCGAGACGGGCGGCGTGGTTGAGTGCGCTGTGGCTGAGTCCAGCGCGGTTGAGGTTGCCACGGCTGGTTGCGCTGGGGTCGAGGCCGGAGGGGCCGAGGCTGCCGCAGCCGAGCCCCTCGTCTCCGTTGTCGTGCCGGTCTACAAGGCCGAGGCGACGCTCCAGGCCTGTCTCGATTCGATCCTGGGGCAGACGCTCGCGAACATCGAGGTCGTCTGCGTGAACGACGGCTCGCCCGACGGGTGCGCCGCGATTCTGACCGCAGCCGCCGAGCGTGACAGCCGCGTTCGCGTGCTCACGCAGGAGAATGCCGGTGTCTCGGCCGCGCGCAACGCCGGTATCGATGCCGCGCGCGGGCGCATCGTGATGTTCGCCGATTCCGACGACACCTACGAGCCCGGCGCCTGCGAGCGCGTGGCCGAGGCCTTCCGCGCGAACCCTGCGCTCGAGGCGTTCGTGTTCGGCGTCACGTGCGACCCCGAGGAGGCAGCCCCCAAGCACGTGCGCGACCTCTTGAGCCCCGGCAACGCCACCTTCGTGCGCGACGAGCTCGGGCGCGTTGACCCCAAGCTCTTCTTTGGCGCCTGCGCGCAGCCCTACGCCGTGCGCTCGGCCTTCACGCGTGAGCTGCTCATGCGCGAGAACGTGCGGTTCCCCGAGGGGCTCGCCCTCGCCGAGGACGCCGTGTTCCAGATCCTTGCCTATTCGCTCGCGGCCGAGACGCGCCTCGTGCCCGACAAGCTCTACCGCTATCGCATGGAGAGTGGCTCGGCCACGCACGCGTTCAATGCCGAGGCCGCGCGCGAGCGCAAGATCGAGCAGCACCTCGTTGCCATCGGGGCCCTGCTCGGCGAGTGGCGCCAGCGCGGGCTGGCGGTCTTCTACGGGCCCGAGACGGTCACCTGGTGTCTCGACCTGCTGCTCTTCGACATCGCGCGTGTGGAGCCCGCGGCCGCAACGCGGTTTGCGGCCCAGCTCGCCACGACTCTTGCCGAGACCTTCGGCCCGGCGTGGGCCAAGCTCCCGGCCAAGCCGGCCGTGCGCCGTGCGTGCCGCGCGATCGAGGCCGCGGGTGGGGGAGCCGATTTTGCCCTCGGCCGCGTTGAGCTCGTGGCCTTCTTTTTGAGCACGCGCGGGCTCAAGCAGTGCGTCGAGCGCTTTTTGTGAGGGCTCTGCATTTGAGAGCTCCTGCCCGCAGATAGATTCCTGTTGCCATCCGAGAAAGGCATGCGCATGAAAGACGGATTCGTAAAGGTCGCCGCCCTGAGCCCCAAGGTGCGGGTCGCCGACGTGGACTATAACGTGAGCGCCTCCGCAGAGGCGGTGCTCGCCGCGCGCGATGCCCAGGTGATCGTGCTGCCCGAACTCGGCATCACGGCCTATACCTGCGAGGACCTCTTTTGGCAGGACGCCCTGCTCAGCGCTGCGGAGGAGGGCCTCTCTGAGCTCGCGCGCGCCACGGCCGAGGTCGACGCGCTCGTCTTTGCGGGCGTCCCCGTGCGCGTGGGCGCCAAGCTCTACAACTGCGCCGTGACTCTTTGCCACGGCAAGCTGCTCGGGATCGTTCCCAAGCGGTTCATCCCGACCTATAACGAGTTCTACGAGGGCCGTCATTTTTGTACGGGCCCCGAGGACTGCACGCTCGTCGACTACGCGGGGGAGCGCGTGCCGTTCGGCACCCGTCAGCTCTTCACGTGCGAAAACGTGCCCGGGCTCGTCGTTGCCGCCGAGATCTGCGAGGACCTCTGGGTGCCCGATCCGCCCTCGCGTGCGGCCGTGCAGGCCGGGGCGACCCTCGTGGTGAACCTCTCGGCCTCAAACGAGCTCGTCGGCAAGTCCGACTACCGCCGCCAGCTCGTCTCGTCCACGAGCGCGCGCTTCGTCTGCGCCTATGCCTACGCGAGCGCCGGCTGGGGCGAGTCCACGCAGGACACGGTCTATGGCGGGCACTGCCTGGTGGCCGAGAACGGTCGCGTGCTCTCCGAGG
>CAVDTO010000112.1:0-1937 GCA_963611895.1 bacterium | reverse complement strand
CGTGCGCACCCCGTTTACGCTCCCCGCGCGCGAGGTCTCGCTCGCCGACCGCTTCATCGACCCGCATCCCTTCGTGCCGGCCGACCCTGCCCGCCGCGCCGAGCGCTGCGAGTCCATCTTCGCCATCCAGGCGCACGGCCTGGCCAAGCGTCTCTCGCATACGCATTCCAAGAGCGCCGTCATCGGGGTCTCGGGCGGGCTCGACTCCACGCTCGCCCTGCTCGTCTGCGCGCGCGCCTTCGACCTGCTCGGCCTTAACCGCGCGGGCATCATCGCCATCACCATGCCGGGCTTCGGCACCACCGAGCGCACGCACGGCAACGCCACCGCCATGAGCGAGGCTTTGGGCTGCGAGCTGCGCGAGGTGAGCATCGCCGCCGCTGTGCGCCAGCACTTTGCCGACATCGGCCACAGCGAGTCCGATCACTCTGTGACCTACGAGAACGCCCAGGCGCGCGAGCGCACGCAGATCCTCATGGACGTGGCCAACCGCGAGGGCGGCCTGGTGGTGGGCACGGGCGACCTCTCCGAGCTGGCGCTCGGCTGGGCCACCTACAACGCCGACCACATGAGCATGTACGGCGTGAACGCCGGCGTGCCCAAGACTCTCGTGCGCCATCTCGTGCGCTACGTTGCCGACGACGCCCGCGCGGCCGGCAACGACGCCCTGGCAAGCGTGCTCTACGACGTGCTCGACACGCCCGTCTCGCCGGAGCTGCTCCCGGCCACGGGCGACGGCAAGATCAGCCAGAAGACCGAGGACCTCGTGGGCCCCTACGAGCTGCACGACTTCTTCGTCTACAACGTGCTGCGCTGCGGCTTTGCCCCGGCCAAGGTCTACCGACTGGCGCTCGAGGCCTTTGGCGGGCGCTATGCCGCCGGCGCCGACGCGGACGACACGGCTGTGGGCACCTACGACGCCGAGACGATCCTCAAGTGGCTCAAGAAGTTCTACTGGCGGTTCTTCTCGCAGCAGTTCAAGCGCAGCTGCCTGCCCGACGGCCCCAAGGTGGGCACCGTGGCGGTGAGCCCGCGCGGCGACCTGCGCATGCCGAGCGATGCCGTCTGCACCCTCTGGCAGGCCGAACTCGAGCAGCTCGGCTAGCCCCGCGCCCGCCTTGGGCTACACTTGGTGGGTTGCTCAATCATCGAAAGGATAACCATGCAGGTTTCGCACCGACTCGACCGCTTTGGCGCCGAGGTCTTCGCCTCCCTCAACGAGAAGCGCCTCAAGCTCGAGGCCGAGGGCCGTACCATCTACAACCTGTCGGTCGGCACGCCCGACTTCAGGCCGTACGACCACGTGGTGACTGCCCTCACCGAGGCCGCGCAGGACCCCGAGATGTGGAAGTACGCCTTGCGCGATCTGCCCGAGCTCAAGCAGGCCGTGTGCGACTACTACGAGCGCCGCTTTGGCGTTGCGGGCATCACGCCCGACATGGTTGCGAGCTGCAACGGCACGCAGGAGGGCGTGGGGCACCTGGGCCTGGCGCTGCTCGACCCGGGCGACACCGTGATCGTGCCCGACCCGTGCTACCCGGTCTTTGAGGCCGGCGCTAAGATCGCCGACGCCGAGCTCGCCTACTACCCGCTCACGGCCGAGCACGGCTTTTTGCCGCACGTGGCCGACATCGACCCCGAGGTCGCCGACCGCGCCAAGTACATCATCGTCTCGCTCCCGGCAAACCCCGTGGGCTCCGTGGGCACGCCCGAGGTCTACGAGGAGATCATCGCGTTCGCGCGCGAGCACGACCTCATCGTCGTGCACGACAACGCGTATTCCGACATCGTTTACGACGGCCCGCGCGGCGGCAGCTTCTTGAGCTACCCGGGCGCGCTCGAGGTGGGCGTTGAGTTCTTCTCGCTCTCCAAGTCGTTCAACGTCACCGGCGCGCGCGTGGGCTTCCTCGTGGGCCGCGCGGACGTCGTGGCGGCGT
>CAVDTO010000111.1:0-6542 GCA_963611895.1 bacterium | reverse complement strand
GCCGGTCTCCTCGCCCTTGACCTCCTTGACGTTGGACTTGCCGAGGCCGCCGCCCATGCCGAAGCCGCCGCCGAAGTTCATCGAGGGGCCGTCGTCGCCCATGGCCTTCTTCATGCGGCGGTTGAGCCACCAGCCGATGAGGAAGAAGATCGCCATCGGCAGAATGAGCGTGAGCAGGTAGTACTGCATGAGGCTCGAGTTCTTGTCGGCAACGATCGACTTGAGCGATGCCCCCGAATCGAGGACGCGGTCGGTAAAGCCCGAATCATTCGGAACGCCGGTCGTCTTGTACGCGACGTTGGCGGCCTCGCCCTTCTTGGTGTAGTAGATCGTGTAGTCGTCCGTGTCGTACTGGACGCTCTCCACGGTCTTCTTCTTGAGGGCAGTCACAAAGGTCGAGTAATCGGTCTCGGTGATCTGCTGGGTCTGCCCGATGTTCGGGAACAGGGTCGTCGAGAGGACCAGGTAGACCACGAACGCGATGAGAACGTAGACGATCATGTTGCGTCTGCGTTTGTTGTCATCCATCTCCATTGAATAGAACTCCGCTCTAGGATTGATAATGTTCTCTTAGATACCCTCGGTACCGAACGGTAATCAGATAGATAGGGCGAAAGGATGACGATGCCAACTCTCGAATGCGGCAAGGTCCAAATCTACACGGGCGACGGCAAGGGCAAGACCACGGCCGCGCTCGGTCTGGCCTTTAGGGCCACGGGCTATGGGCTCAACGTGCTCATGCTGCAGTTCGCCAAAAAGCTCCACTGTGCGGAGCACGATGCGGCGGAGCGCTTTGGGCTCAAGATCGAGCAGGCTACCGAAAAGACGCCCGAACTTTGCGCACACGAGATCATGAACAAGGCGCGGGCGGCGCTCGTTCCCACAGATGGGTCGAGACCCGTCGACGTGCTTATCCTCGACGAGATCGGCGAGGCCATGCGCCGTGGATTCGTCACGCGTGCCGATGTAGAAGAACTCATCGCGCTCAAGCCCGAAACGACCGAGCTCGTGCTCACCGGGCGCGGCCTTCTGCCATTGGCCGATCTAGCCGACCTCGTGACCGAGATGCGCCCCGTCAAGCACTACTTTGACGAGGGCCTGCTCGCACGCCAGGGCATCGAGTACTAGAGCAGCTCCGATACCCACTCCCGTACTGCGCTTCTAAATTTAAGCTGTTTCAGAAGTCGCTAGTGATAGAGCCCCGGTCGGTAGCGGTAGTCGTTGCTCACGTGGGGACAGAGCTGCCAGAAGGCGACCGCGCTCGCGGCCGCCACGTTGAGGGAGTCGACGCCATGGGCCATGGGGATGCGGATGGTTAGGTCGCAACCCTTGATGGTCTGCGCCTTGAGACCCGCGCCCTCGGTACCCATGAAGATGGCGAGCCGATCGATATCTTGGAGCGACGGGTCGTCGAGCGAAGCGGAGTCATCCGTGAGCGCCATGGCTGCGCACGAGAATCCAGCCTCGCGCAGTTGCTCAAGACCGTCATGAGGCCACACGCGCGCCTCGCTCCCGATGCGCGTCCAGGGCACCTGAAAGACGGTGCCCATGCTCACGCGCACGGCGCGCCTGTAGAGAGGATCGCAGCAGGTGGGACTCACAAGGATGCCGTCGACGTTGAGCGCCGCTGCGGACCGGAAGATGGCGCCGACGTTCGTGTGGTCGACGATTCCCTCGAGCACACAAACGCGCACCGGACGCTCCCCCGCCGCCTCGACGATGCCCTGCAGGAACTCGTCGGCAGGAATCTGGCGCGGGCGCCGAAACGCCGCTAGCGCACCACGCGTGACGTTGAAGCCCGTTAGGCGCTCCATGAGCTCCATCGAGGCCACGAAAGCGGGGACCGCTCCTCCATCCGCGCGCGTGCCCACGCGCTCGAACAGCGGCTCGAAAAACTCGACCCAACGCTCCCCCAAAAGAAAGCTGAGGGGCTCGTAACCGGCATCGAGCGCGCGCTCGATGACCTTGGCGCTCTCCGCGATGAAAATGCCCTTCTCGGGCTCCAGCACCGAGCGCAGCTCTCGTTCGGTGAGCTTGGTGTAGGCCTCGAGCCGCGGATCTTCGAGCGAATCGATGTGCAGAATCTGGACCCCCACGGCTACTCCCCCTCGTTCACGCGACGATAGGTGCAGAACTCGAACGTAAGGCCTTCATCACCCTCGCCCGCGGCAACCTGCTGCACGGGGCCGCTTGCGGCAAGCTCCCATGCGGGGTCGGCATCGAGATCGGGGAAGAACGTGTCGGCCGCGCGGACGCAATGGTTCTTGGTGACCTCCGCGCGAGAGCAAAGGCGCAGCAAGGCGGCATAGACCTGCCCGCCGCCGACGACCCACGCCTCCTCGTCCGGAGCGAGCGCGGCAAGCACATCTTCTAGCGAATGCACGATCTCGGCACCCTCGCGCTCGAAGGCGGCGTCGCCCGTGATCACGATGTTGCGGCGGTTCTTGAGCGGGCGCCCGCCCGGGAAGCTCTCGAGCGTCTTGCGGCCCATGATGACCGTGTGGCCCTTGGTGCAGGCAACGAAATGACGCATGTCGGCGCGGTTGGCCACCACCATATCGCCCGCACGGCCGATGCCCCAGTCGTCACAGACAGCCACGATGGCGCTTAGATTGGCAAGCGGCTTCACGGGTGAAGACATGGTGATACTCCTGGCTCTCGTAAGCGCTGCGTCACGGCAAGCGCTGAATGATAAGGAATTACGTTTCGCGCGAGGGTGCGGGACCGGCGGGAGCGCCGTGACGGGCGGCAGCCCGCATGCCACGACATGCGAAAACCGCGAAAGAGCGTGGGACCGACAAACGCGGAGGGGCGGCAACCAGAGCGCATGCAACAGCGCTCGAGCAAAACACGTCTCACTCACAAGGAGCTATTTCGTACCGCCCACCAAGTCGCGGCCGAATCCCACTGTTCCTCGGGCACGGGACAGAGGCCCATCTACACCGCGATAGGAATGTTCTTGACCTGCGGTCCGTGCTCGTAGCCCTCCACGATCAGGTCGTCCGTCGTGAAGTCGTAGAAGTCGGTGACCTCGGGGTTGAGGCTCACCTTGGGCGCCGCGTATTGCGGCCGGCCGATAAGCTCACGGATCACGTCGACGTGGCGGTCATAGATGTGCGCATCGGCGATGACGTGCACGAGCTCACCGGCAATCATCCCAACGCTTTGAGCCACCATCATGAGCAGGATGGCGTACTGGCACACGTTCCAGTTGTTGGCGGCCAGGATGTCTTGGCTGCGCTGGTTCAGGACCATGTTGAGCGTGAGCTTGTCATCGCCTTTGCCCTGCGTGACATTGTAGGTGACGCCGTAGGCACAGGGGTAAAGGTGCATCTCGGAGAGGTCTGCGAACACGTAGGTGTTCGTCATGATGCGGCGGCTGAACGGCGTGTGCTCGAGGTCGTAGAGCGCGCGGTCCATCTGGTCGAACTCGCCCTCGGGGTAGCGGCTCTTCTGTCCGATCTGGTAACCGTAGGCCTTGCCGATCGAGCCTGCCTCGTCAGCCCACGAGTCCCAGATATGGCTGTTGAGGTCGGCGACGTTGTTGGACTTCTTCTGGTAGATCCACAGTACCTCGTCCATGGCGCTCTTGAGAGCGGTGCGGCGCAGGGTGAGCGCGGGGAACTCCTCGCGCAGGTCGTAGCGGTTCACCACGCCGAACTGCTTGATCGTGTACGCCGGCGTGCCGTCCTCCCAGACCGGGCGGACCTTCTGCCCCTCGGTGGTCGTTCCGTTATCGATGATGTCCTGGCACATGGCGCAGAACAGCTGGTCTGCCTTGCTCATCGGCGCCTACTTTCGCTTCATCTGCTGTTCCATCTGGCGGAGCATATCCATCTCGGAGCCGCCGCCCATGTTCATGCCGCCAAGGCCCATGGCGTCGAGGCCGGGGATGTTGGGCATGCGCATCTTCTTGCCCTTTTTGCCCTTCTTCCCCTTCTTGCCCTTGCCGCCCTGTGCGCTGTTCGCCATGGCGCGCATCTTGCTCATCATCTTGTTCATCTCGCCCCACTGCTTCATGAGGGAGTTCACGTCGGTCGGCGTCACGCCGGCACCGCGGGCGATGCGCGCGCGGCGCTGCCCGTTGATGATCGAGGGCTTGAGGCGTTCCTCCTTGGTCATAGACATGATCATGGCCTGGTTCTTGTCGAAGATGCCCTCGTCCACGTTGCCGCCCATCTGGTTGAGCGCGCGCTGACCGCCCGGCAACATGCCGAGGACGCCCTTCATGCCGCCCATCTTCTTGACGGCCTTCATCTGATCGAGCATGTCGTTCATGGTAAAGCCGTCGCGGAGCATGCGTTCGGCGGCCTCGAGCTGCTCGGCATCGGCCATCTCCTGGGCCTTCTCGATGATGCCCACCACGTCGCCCATGCCGAGGATGCGCTTGGCCATGCGGTCGGGATAGAACACCTCGAGCGAATCGGGCTTCTCGCCCATCGACACGAATTTGATGGGCTTGCCGGTGACGTGGCGCACCGAGAGCGCGCCGCCGCCGCGGGCGTCGCCGTCGAGCTTGGAGATGATCACGCCGTCGAAGTCCGTGCGCTCGGCGAAGGTCGAGACCACGTTGACGATGTCCTGGCCGGTCATGGCGTCGACGACCATGAGCACCTGGTCGGGCTTGACGGCCTGCTTGATGTCGACGGCCTCCTGCATCATCTGCTCGTCGATCTGCAGGCGGCCTGCGGTATCGACGATCACGACGTCGCGCATGTGGTCGACGGCCTCGCGGATGGAGCCCTTGGCGATTTCGACCGGGTCCTTGCCGTCGCCGCGGTAGACGGGCACGCCGATCTCGCCGCCGAGGGTGGCGAGCTGGTCGGCTGCGGCCGGGCGGTAGACGTCGCACGCCGCGAGCAGCGGGCTCTTGCCCTGCTTCTTAAGCAGGTAGGCGAGCTTGACGGCCGCGGTGGTCTTACCGGAGCCCTGCAGGCCCACGAGCATGATCACGTTGGGGATGCGGTTGGAGAGCACGAGCTTGCTCTCGGTGGAGCCGAGGAGCTCGGTCATCTGGTCGAGAACGATCTTGACGACGTTCTGCGCCGGCGTGAGCGACTCCATGACCTCGGCGGTGAGGCAGCGCTCCTTGGTCTTGGCCACAAACTCCTTGACGACCTTGAAGTTGACGTCGGCCTCGAGGAGCGCCATGCGGATGTCGCGCATGGCCGAGGTGATATCGGCTTCGGTGAGCTTGCCCTTGCCGCGCAGGCGGTCGAAGGTATCGTTCAGACGATCGGAAAGGCTGTTGAACATCGGTTACCCCTTTATGCGTTTTCGCCGACGAGCGCGCGGCAGAAGTCGTGCGCGTTGAATTCCTGTAGGTCCTCGACCTGCTCGCCCACGCCGATGCGATAGATCGGCAGCTTGAGCTTCTCGGCCACGGCGAGCGCGATGCCGCCCTTGGCCGTTCCGTCGAGCTTGGTCATGATGATGCCGTCGAGCCCGAGCGAGTCGTTGAACTCGATGGCCTGGTTGAGCCCGTTTTGGCCCGTCGCGGCGTCGATGACGAGCACCACGTGCACGGGCATGCTTCCGGCCTTCATCTTGGCGGCGCGCTTGCGCGTGACGTTCACGACCTTGGCGAGCTCGCGCATGAGCTCGGGGCTCGAGTGCAGGCGGCCGGCGGTGTCGATGAGCACGAGCTCGGCGCCGTTGCGGTCGGCCTCGTCGAGCACGTCGTAGCAGACGCTCGCCGGATCCGCGCCGCGATCACGCTTGATCACGGGAACGCCGGCGCGCTCGCCCCAAACGTCGAGCTGCTCGATCGCGGCCGCGCGGAAGGTGTCGGCCGACCCGATGACCACGCGCTTGCCCTTGGCGGCAGCGGCGCTCGCGATCTTGCCGACCGTGGTGGTCTTACCGGCACCGTTGATGCCGACGAACAGCACGCAGCTCGGCGTGTCGTCAAAGGGATCGCACTCGGACGTCACGAAGTTCTCCTCGAGGCGCTCCGCCAGTGCGCGCCTGAGCTGCGGGGCGGTCGTGAGGTTCTTCTTGGCCGCGAGGTCGCGCAAATCATCCGTGACGTTCATGGAGATCTCGGCCCCCATGTCGCCCATGACGAGCGTGTCCTCGAGGTCTTCCCAGAAGTCCTCGTCGACGTCGCCGCCAAAGTAGAAGACCTCGTTTAGGGCCTCGCGGCTTCGTTCGAGTCCACGGGAGAGGGCATCAAAAAGTCCCATCTATGCATTCACGACCTTTCCGGTTTCGCGATCGAGTTTTTGGGAGACCACGCGGCTCACGCCGTCGGCCTGCATGGACACGCCGTAGAGCACGTCGGCGTCTTCCATGGTGCGGCGCTGGTGCGAGATGACCAGCAGCTGCGTGGAGGAACGGAGCACGTCGATGGCCCCGATGAGCTTTGAGAGGTTGGCGTCGTCGAGCGCCGCCTCGACCTCGTCGAGCACGTAGAAGGGCACGGTGCGCGTGCGGTAGACCGCAAAGAGGAGCGCCAGCGCCGTGAGCGACTTCTCCCCGCCCGACATGAGCATCATCTTGGTGATGCGCTTGCCGCGCGGCTGCGCCACGACCTCGATGCC
>CAVDTO010000110.1:0-6549 GCA_963611895.1 bacterium | reverse complement strand
GAACGTCACCACGGCAGCCATCGTGATTCTGGGTCTCTCGAGGGTCCTCATGGGTATCGCGGTCGTTCTCACCGTGGTTTCGGGCGCTCAGTATTTCTGGAACTGCCGCTCCATCGTCTTCAGCGTCTAGCGACGGTTTTCATGCAAGAGGATTTTGAGAGCCGGCTTTCCGACCTTGCGCGCGAGCTTGTTCGCGTCTGCACGGAGCGCGGCCTCCGCGTGTCGACAGCCGAATCGCTCACGGCCGGGCTTGTTGCCTCCTCGATAGCGGACGTTCCGGGGGCATCTGCCGTTCTGCTCGGAGGCGCCGTCACGTATTGCGACCAGATCAAGCATAAGGTCCTTGGGGTTTCTGAGGACACGTTGAGGGTGCACACCGCGGTGTCTTCAGAGACGGCCGTCGAGATGGCGCAAGGCTCGCGTGAGCTTTTTTCGTCCGATGTTGCCGTGAGCCTTACGGGCTATGCAGGCCCCGGGGGCGGGACGGAAGACGATCCCGTGGGCACGGTGTACATCGGTCTCGCGGGGCCTTCAGGCGTTCATGCTGTGAAATATCGTTTTGAGGGGGATCGCCTGAGCGTTCGTACGCAGGCTGCGTGCACGGCGATCGAGACCTTGCTTTCGGCTGCCATGGAGTCTTGTTGATATTTGCGGCCATGGAGCGGGCTCTTTGGTGGTCAGTTTTGCTCATTTGTCTTCGAGGACTGTGTGTTCCTGCAGCTTGAGAGCTTGTTGTTCGATCGTTATTCCGAGTGAGCTTTCTGCGGCTAGCTTCGAGAAAGCTGCGCCATAGGGCTTGCGGGATTCGTTCACTGCTTAAATCCCGATACTGTTTGTAACCGGTTGACGGCGAACAGCTGTTCGTTTAGTATCGTGTCAAACAGATTTCAGGGAGGGCTCCATGGCCAAGAATTCCGGACCCGTGCGCACGGTTCATGCACGGACGACAGGTGCCGATCGCGACAAGATGGTCGAGGTCACTAAGAAAGAAATCGAGAAGAAGTTCGGCGAGGGGTCCATCATGCGCTACGGCGATGGCGGCCCGCAGCTGGAGGTTGAGGCGATTCCAACCGGATCCTTGGCTCGATGTCGCGCTTGGCATCGGCGGCGTTCCCCGCGGCCGCATCATCGAGATTTACGGTCCTGAGTCGTCGGGAAAAACGACGCTCTCGCTCGAGATTCTCGCTGAGGCCCAGGCTGCGGGCGGCGTCGTCGCCTTCATCGATGCCGAGCATGCTCTGGATCCCACGTATGCCGCGCGTATCGGCGTAGACATCGACGAGGTGCTGATCTCGCAGCCCGATACGGGCGAGCAGGCGCTCGAGATCTGCGACATGCTCGTTCGCTCCGGCGCTATCGACTGCATCGTCGTCGACTCCGTCGCAGCGCTTACCCCTCGTGCCGAGATCGAGGGCGAGATCGGCGATACCACGGTCGGTCTTCAGGCGCGCCTCATGAGCCAGGCGCTGCGCAAGCTCGCGGGTTCTCTCTCGAAATCGAACACGACGTGCATTTTCATCAACCAGCTGCGCGAGAAGATCGGCGTCATGTTCGGTAATCCCGAGACGACGACGGGTGGTCGTGCGCTCAAGTTCTTCTCTTCCGTGCGTATCGACATTCGTCGTATCGACAGCATCAAGAACGGTAACGAGATCATCGGCAACCGCGTGCGCACCAAGATCGTTAAGAACAAGGTGGCCGCTCCCTTCAAGTCCGCTGAGTTCGACATCATGTACGGAACGGGCATCTCCAAAGAGGGTTCGATCCTCGATATGGCGGTGGATTGTAATATCGTCACCAAATCGGGCGCCTGGTACACGTACCGTATGGGCGATGAGACCGAGAAGCTCGGCCAGGGTAGGGAGGCCGCTAAGGAATTCCTGCGCAAGCACCCCGACTTCTCTGATGAACTGGAGCATCGTGTTCGCGTTGCTTGCGGGCTCGATTTTGACGACGACGCCGTCGGGACGGTCGAGATCTCGGAAGATTCTCCTGTGGAGAATCAGGAGTAACGGGGTAGCAAAGTGCCTATCGTCGTTGGTCTCGATTTCGAGTACCCCGAAGCTTCGAGAGCCCGAAGCTTCGGGGCTCGAAAGCCTCGTGCTCTCGTTTTGTTGATTGACTCGGACGGGGGCAGCGCGCGGCGTTATGTTCCTGCTCGAGTCGCGCGTGCGCTTGAGAAAGACGAGCCGTCTTTGCCTGCCGACCTTGAAAAGGTGGACGAAGCCCTTGGAACGATGTCTAGAACCATATGCATGACGGTTTTAACCGAGATGCTCTCCCGGAGAGATCATTCCATCCATGAGGCGCAAGAAAAGCTTGATCGTTATGGCTTTGATGCTGACACGATTTCGATGACCATCGATCGCGGGGTCTCCCTGAAGTTTCTGAACGCCCAGAGATTCGCTACGTATTTCATCGAGTCGAGGAAGCGAAGGGGCTGGGGGAGGAGAAAGATCGAGCTCGAGCTCAAGCGCAAGGGGGTCGATCTTGAGGGACTTCCCGGTTATCCCGATGAGTTCTATAGCACCGAAGACGATTCCGAGCGGGCAATGGAGCTTCTTGGACGAAAACGCGTTCCCGAATCTAGGGCTTACGAAAAGCTTGTTCGTTTTTTGATGTCCAAGGGTTTTGATTATTCGACGGCGTCTAGTGCCGTTAAGCAGAAGCTCGATTCTGAGAGATGCTAAAAAGCCCTGCTTATCAGGCTGTGCAGGTGCTGGCGCCGTCTACGTTCGTCGAGTAGCGGTTTGACACAAGATGTAGTTCAACTTAGGATTAAACGGTCATTTGTTATGTGATATGAGCTCATCTTTGATGAGATTGATATTAGATATTTCTTCATAGATTTTACCTTGTGGTCATACCGTGCAAATGGCGACGTCTCTCTGTATGGGGAGGCGTCGTTTTTATGAACTTAAAGCGAACAAAGGAGTAAGCATGGAAGTCGTGTTCGGTATCATCGGCGCTCTTATCGGTGTCGTTGCTGCCGTCGTTTTCATGCGCGCCGCCAAGCAGGGAAGCTTGAAGGAAGCCGATTCCAAGGTGGAGTCTGCACGCCTCGAAGCCGAGTCGCTTATCGGTGATGCAAAACGACAGGCCGAAACCCTCAAGAAGGAAGCCCTCATCGAGGCTAAAGAGGAGATCCTGCAGCATAAGCAGACCGCTCAGAACGAGGAGAAGCAGCGCAAGAAGGAGCTTCGTGCCCTCGAGAACCGCGTTATGCAGCGCGAGGAGTCCCTTGACCGCAGGAACGATGCTCTCGACAAGCGCGAGCACCAGCTTTCGAGTCAGGCCGGTCAGGTCGAGAAGCGCTCGCGCGAGCTCGAGGAGCTTTATGCAAAGCAGACTGACGAGCTCGAGCGCATCTCCGAGCTCACGCGCGATGACGCCCATCGTGAGCTGCTGGACAAGGTGAGGGGAGAGGTCACCCATGAGGCGGCGACCATCATCCGTGATTCCGAGCAGCAGGTTAAGGCCGAGTGCCACAAGAAGGCCCAGGAGATCCTTTCGCTCGCGATTCAGCGCTGCGCTGCCGATCACACGGCCGAGGTCACGGTCACTTCGGTTCATATTCCCTCCGACGACCTCAAGGGTCGTATCATCGGCCGCGAGGGTCGTAACATCCGCACCTTCGAGCAGGTTTCGGGCGTCAACCTCGTTATCGACGACACTCCCGAGACCGTGATTCTTTCGAGCTTCAACCCGGTACGCCGCGAGACAGCGCGCGTGGCCCTCGAGAACCTCATCGCCGACGGCCGCATTCACCCCGCGCGTATCGAGGAGATGTACAAGAAGGCATCCGATCTCGTGAACCAGCGTGTTCAGGAGGCTGGCGAGCAGGCGGCCTTCGATGCGGGCATTCACGATCTGCATCCCGAAATCATCAAGACGCTCGGTGCCCTCCGCTACCGCACCTCCTTTGGCCAGAACGTGCTGCAGCACTCCATCGAGGTTTCCGAGCTATGCGGTGTCATGGCTTCTGAGCTCGGCATCGATATCGTCATCGCTAAGCGCGCCGGTCTGCTTCACGATCTCGGGAAGGCTATCGACCATGAGGTCGAGGGCCCGCATGCGGTCATCGGCGCCGAACTTGCCCGTCGCTATGGCGAGAAGCCCGTCATTGTTCACGCTATCGAGGCGCATCACGCCGATGTCGATCCCAACACGGTTCTCGATGTCCTCGTTCAGGCTGCGGACGCCGTTTCCGCTTCGCGCCCGGGTGCCCGTCGCGAGTCCGCAGAGAACTACATCAAGCGTCTTGAGAAGCTTGAGGAGATTGCCAATTCCTACGACGGCGTCGAGAGGACGTATGCGATGCAGGCCGGCCGTGAGGTCCACGTCATGGTCCAGCCCGACAAGATTTCCGATGCGGAATCCACCGTCCTTGCGCACGATATCGCCCATCAGATCGAGGAGGAAATGGAATATCCCGGTCAGGTGCGCGTCGTTGTGATCCGCGAGAGCCGTGCCGTCGATATCGCAAAGTAGCAGGATGGACGATTCGAACGAACTCATCTCCTTCATCTCCTCGATGTCTGGTGAGGGCAACCTTCGCGTCGAGGAGAACCTTGGCGAGGGGTTCGTGCGCCTGCGCGTTTCCGAGGCGGAGCGGCGTCAGGCCCAACATGATATTCAGCATGTTGAGGATGTCGTTATCGAGATGCTTCGAAACGCGCGCGATGCCGGTGCTTCGACAATCTATGTTGCAACTCAAAAGGAGGGGAGCGTAAGGACGCTCCTCTTCCTCGATGACGGTTGCGGTGTCCCCGAGGACATGCAGGAGCGCATTTTCGATGCGCGCGTCACCTCCAAGCTCGAGTCCATGAAGATGGATCGATGGGGCGTTCACGGACGCGGCATGGCCCTGTTTTCCATTCGTCAGAACGTGAGTTCCGCGGGGGTTGTTGCCTCCGGAACGCAGCTCGGTTCTTCGTTCAAGGTCGAGGCGGACACGGAGCTTCTCTCGGAGCGTGCTGACCAGTCCTCGTGGCCGCAGGCCGTCAAGAACGAAGACGGCATTTACGAGTGCGCGCGTGGGCCCCATAACATCGCCCGGACGACGTGCGAGTTCGCTCTTGAAGAGCGCAACGATTGCGATGTCTTTCTCGGCAGTCCGACAGAAATTGCGGCTACGCTTTATAGGCAGGCGTTGTCCCGGGTCGATGCGACCAAATTGCTCTTCATCGACGACGAGACGTCGGTCCCGGTTGTCGATCGGCTTGCTCTCGCCACCGATGCTCGAGAATTCATCGAGATCGCCAGCGGTATCGGGCTTGAGCTTTCCGAAAGGACCGCGCATCGCATCATTGCGGGGCAGATTTCTCCGCTCAAGTCGGTGACTGCGCGCCTACTCCGCACAAGGGATTCCGGTTCTGCGCCCCATGAAGTCGATTTGACCAAGGACCGCCGAGGTCTCCGTATCGATAAAGGGGACCTCTCCGAATTCTCGCGAGCAGTTGAGCGTGACTTCAATCAGCTCGCCGAACGGTATTACCTATCGCTTTCGGGAGATCCGCGAATTCGCGTCGGCAAGGATCGGATAACGGTCTCGTTCGATATCGAGAAACAGGAGTAACTTGCCTCGCTTGATACCGTTCGGACTCTAAGATACAGTTAAACGAAATGTAGCAAATCGCACTTCAAACGAAGTTACCCAGGAGTTCATGATGGACTGCTTAAAGGTTTCGAGCAAATCATCTCCGGCATCCGTTGCCGGTGCTATTGCGGGAATGGTCAAAGACGGCATTCCCGTCAATCTTCAATGTGTCGGTGCCGGCGCTGTAAATCAGGCCATCAAAGCCGTTGCCATCGCGCGCGGCTTTTTGATCCCAACCGGATTCGATATCTCATGTGCCCCGCTTTTTTCCGACATCATCATTAACGGAGAGGCGAGGACGGCCATTCGTCTTTCTGTCTATGTTCATGAGCTTTCGACTCTCGTAAACGATTCCGATGTCGATCGGTCTTCGTTCGATCATCTTGATTCAGTAAAGCCCGTTGCGTAAAGGTTCTCGATGTCTTCGTCTCTGCGTTCCGTTCTGTCCGGTAAAACCTACTTCATCCGCACCTTTGGATGCCAGATGAACC
Organism: bacterium; assembly: GCA_963611895.1. Taxonomy (GTDB): domain Bacteria; phylum Actinomycetota; class Coriobacteriia; order Coriobacteriales; family Coriobacteriaceae; genus Collinsella. The sequence goes on along the minus strand of CAVDTO010000110.1, from coordinate 459 downwards.
TTCACGACTCTGAGCGCGTGAGCGGTCTTTTGGACTCTTACGGATGCCTTGAAGTGGCCGACCGCGAGCATGCGGATATCGTCGTGTTCATGACCTGCTGCGTTCGCGAAGCTGCCGATACGCGCCTGTATGGCCAGTGCTCTTCGTGCAAGAGCCTTCCTCCTTCGCCTTCGGGCAAGCGCGTTATCGCTGTTGGCGGCTGCATCGCACAGCGCGACGGCGAGGGCCTGCTGACGAACGTCGATAATGTCGACGTGATTTTCGGCACGTCGTCGATCGGGCATGTTGCCGAGTTGATTGCCGATGCTTTTGAGTCGGACGGCTGCAAGGTGCGCACGCTCGAAAAGGACGACAGCGATGCCACCGATATGCCTTGGCACCGGGCAACGCAATACCACGCCTGGGTTCCGATCATGACCGGGTGCAATAATTTTTGCAGCTACTGCATCGTTCCTTATG
>CAVDTO010000109.1:0-6623 GCA_963611895.1 bacterium | reverse complement strand
GCGGTCTCGTAGATCTCGGTGGCGGGGTGCTCGCCGCCGATGAGCTCCACCACGATGTCGACGGAGTCGTCGGCCACGACGTCGTGCCAATCGCTGGTGAACGCCTCGTCGGCGATGCCGCAGGCGCGGGCCGCCTCGGGGTCGAGCGCGCAGGCGCGGGCGATCTTAAGGTCGATGCCGTAGGCCGCCACGTAGCGGTCGTGATGGGCGAGGATGGTGCGGGCGACGCCGCCGCCCACGGTGCCGAGGCCGATGAGGCCCACGTTGACGCTGCGAAGATTGTCCGACATTCAGCTCTCCTCTTTATATAGGTGACATTCGAATCGGTGAGTGCATTCTAACGTGAACGAGCGGCGGGGGAGCGCCGGCCGCGCCCGCGCACGCAAAATGCCCCTCCCGAAACAAGCCCGCAACATTCGAAACACGCACGTTACACAGGGGGTTTGGAAACAAAGGGGAAACCTCGCATGCGTAAGGTTTCGCCTCGTACCATCAAACGGCCATCCGGCCCTATGAGAGGAGTGCCGTATGACGACCCTCAACCCGACCATCTCGCGCAAGAACTTCCTCGCGGGCGCCGCCGCGCTCGCCAGCACCGCGGCCCTCGCCGGCTGCTCCTCGGGCGGCTCCGATTCCGGCTCCGGCTCCGATTCCGACGGTTTCAAGATCGGCGTCATCGGTCCCCTCACGGGTGCCGCCGCCACCTACGGCGTCTCCGTTGAGAACGGCGCCAAGCTCGCCGTCAAGGAGTTCTCCACCAAGGACTACAAGCTCACCCTCAAGACCGAGGACGACGTCGCCGACGGCGAGAAGGCCGTCAACGCCTTCAACACGCTCTGCGACTGGGGCATGCAGGCGCTCGTCGGCCCCGTCACCACCGGTGCCGCCGTGGCCGTCTCGGGCGAGATCAGCGACGACATGCTCATGGTGACCCCGTCGGCCTCCTCGCTCGACGTCACCAAGAACAAGGAGACCGTCTTCCAGGTCTGCTTCACCGACCCGACCATGGGCACCTCGGCCGCCAAGTTCCTCGCCGAGAAGTACGCCGACCAGAAGATCGCCATCTTCTACAACTCCGGCGACACCTACTCCTCGGGCGTGGCCGACGCCTTCGCCGCCCAGGCCAAGAAGTCCAAGCTCGACGTCGTGGCCACCCAGACCTTCAAGGACGACTCCTCCACGAGCTTCACCAACCAGCTCACCAAGGTCAAGGAGGCCGGCGCCACCCTCATCTTCGCCCCGATCTACTACACGCCCGCCTCGGTGCTGCTCAAGAACGCCTCCGACATGGGCTACGAGATGACCCTCATGGGCACCGACGGCATGGACGGCATCCTCTCCGTGGAGGGCTTCGACACCTCGCTCGCCGAGGGCGTGCTGCTCATGACCCCGTTCTCCGCCGATGACGAGAAGAACGCCGACTTCGTCTCCGCGTACGAGAAGGCCTATGGCGAGACCCCCAACCAGTTCGCGGCCGACGCCTACGACTGCGTGCACGCCATCGCCGAGGCGCTCAAGAAGTCCAAGGTCGCTGCCGACGGCAACGCGGCCGATATCGCGGGCGACCTTGCCGACGCCATGCGCAAGATCACGATCGACGGCCTCACCGGTTCCCTCACCTGGAACAAGAAGGGCCAGGTCGAGAAGCCCGCTACCGCCTACATCATCAAGGACGGCAAGTACATCTCTGCATAGTGCATAAAGAGGCGCCCTCGGGTTTCATTCATCTGAAATGCGGCAAATGGCCGAAAACCATCTTTTCTACATAGCTTTTAGCTTTCAGTTTTGAATAAAACCCGAGGTAGCGCGCCTGCCCGTGAATAAACGCTCAGAGGTGCCTGATTTTTTATACGCCTATGACGCACTTTCTCGAACTAAAGCGCTAATCTAGTGCGCACGCCAAAACGGCGTGCTTATTCGTGTGTCGGGCAACTAAGAGCCGCGACGAGATTTGAGAGGAGAGCCGTATGTCGAGCCTCAACGGAACGTCATTCAATCCTGTAATGAATCGCAGGACCGTTATCGCGGGTGCTGCAGGTCTGGGGGCGAGCGCCATTCTAGCCGGCTGCTCCTCCAACGACTCCGGTTCCAGCTCCTCTGATGGCGGTGCCTTCAAAATCGGCACCATCGGCCCCCTGACCGGTGCCGCCGCCTCCTACGGCAAGTCGGTGACCCAGGGCGTCGAGCTCGGCTGCAAGGACTTCTCCACGAAGTCCCTCAAGCTCGAGAGCAAGGCGGGCGACGACGTCGCCGACGGCGAGAAGTCCGTCAACGCCTTCAACGACCTCGCCGACTGGGGCATGCAGGCGCTCGTCGGCCCCACCACCACCGGCGCCTCCGTCGCCGTGGCCGAGGTCGCCGCGAGCGACCCCAAGGTCTTCATGATCACCCCGTCGGCCTCCTCCGAGGACGTCACCAAGGGCAAGGACAACGTCTTCCAGGTGTGCTTCACCGACCCCAACCAGGGCGTGAACGCCGCCAAGTTCCTCGCCCAGAAGTACGCGGACGAGAAGTTCGTGCTCTTCTACAACTCCGGTGACGCCTACAGCTCGGGCATCGCCGACGCCTTCAAGGCCCAGGCCAAGAAGTCCAAGCTCGAGATCGTGGACGAGGAGACCTTCAAGGACGACTCCGCCACGAGCTTCACCAACCAGCTCACCAAGGCCAAGGAGAAGGGCGCGACGATGATCTTCGCCCCGATCTACTACACCCCGGCCTCGGTGCTGCTCAAGAACGCCTCCGACATGGGCTACGACGTCAAGATGATGGGCTGCGACGGCATGGACGGCATTCTGGGCGTGGAGGGCTTCGACACCTCGCTCGCCGAGGGCCTGCTGCTCATGACCCCGTTCTCCGCGGACGACGAGAAGAACGCCGACTTCGTCAAGGCCTACGAGGACGCTTACGGCGAGACCCCCGACCAGTTCGCCGCCGATGCCTACGACGGCGTCCATGCGGTGGTCGAGGCGCTCAAGGAGGCGGGCCTCGGTGCCGACGCCGACCCGGCCGACGTCGCCGACCAGCTCCCGGCGGCCATGCGCAAGATCACGGTCGAGGGCCTCACGGGCACCCTTTCCTGGAACAAGAAGGGCCAGGTCCAGAAGGACCCGACCGCTTATATGGTCCAGGACGGCAAGTACGTGCAGGCATAATCGCTGCCTCACATAAAGCGGTTTGAATCCAAGCAGGGTCAGGTTCTCCTTTCCCTGCTTGCTTCATATAGGGGGGCGTTGTTACGCCTCCGTTTCGGAAACAGGTTGGAAACCAAAACGAAAGGGGGATGTGGATATGACGGTCTTCGTTCAGTATCTCGTCAACGGGCTGTCCATGGGCAGCGTCTACGCGATCATCGCGCTCGGCTACACCATGGTCTACGGCATCGCCAAGATGCTCAACTTCGCCCACGGCGACGTCATCATGGTCGGCGCCTACGTGTCGTTCTGCGCCACATCGTATATGGGTCTTCCCGGTTGGGCGAGCGTGGTTCTCTCGTGCGTCGTCTGCACCGTCATCGGCGTGCTCATCGAGGGGCTCGCCTACAAGCCGCTGCGCCAGGCCGGCCCGCTCGCCGTTCTCATCACGGCGATCGGCGTTTCGTACTTCCTGCAGAACGCGGCGCAGCTCCTCTGGGGCGCCACGCCTAAGAACTTCACCTCGCTCATCACGTTCCCGGTGCCCGAGTTCCTCTCGCGCTACAACGTGAGCGCCGTCTCGCTCGTGACCATCGTCTCGTGCCTCGTCATCATGGCCGGGCTCATGTACTTCACGGGTAAGACCAAGATGGGCAAGGCCATGCGCGCCGTCTCCGAGGACAAGGCCGCAGCCCAGCTCATGGGCATCAACGTCAACCGCACCATCTCGATGACCTTCGCCATCGGCTCGGCGCTCGCCGCGATCGCGGGCGTGCTGCTCTGCTCCTACTCGCCGGTGCTCCAGCCCACCACGGGCTCCATGCCGGGCATCAAGGCCTTCACCGCCGCCGTCTTCGGCGGCATCGGCTCGATCCCGGGCGCCTTCGTGGGCGGCATCCTCATCGGCATCATCGAGGCCATGGCCCAGGCCTACATCTCCACGTCGCTCGCGAACTCCATCGTGTTCGCCGTGCTCATCGTGGTCCTGCTCGTCAAGCCGGCGGGCCTGCTCGGCAAGTACGTGCCCGAGAAGGTGTAGGTGAGTCACATGAACTTTCTCAAAGACAAGCAGACGCGCCACGACTTCGTGACCTACGGCCTCGTGATCGTCGCCTTCGCCGTCGTGTGCTTCATGCAGGGCGCGCACATGATCCCGCGCATGATCCAGGGCCAGCTCGTGCCCATCACGGCCTACATCGTCATGGCCATCTCGCTTAACCTCGTGGTCGGCATCGCCGGCGATCTTTCGCTCGGCCACGCTGGCTTCATGAGCGTCGGCGCCTACGTGGGCATCGTCACCGCCGTGAGCCTCGAGGGCGCGATCGCCTCCGATCCCGTGCGCCTCGCGATCTCCATCGTGGTCGGCGCCGCGGTGGCGGCCATCCTCGGTGCGCTCATCGGCATCCCGGTCCTGCGCCTGCGCGGCGACTACCTCGCCATCGTGACCCTCGCGTTCGGCGAGATCATCAAGGAGGTCGTGACCTGCCTCATCGTGGGCGTGGACGAGCGCGGCCTGCACGTGATCTTCAACGTCTCGGGCAACTCCACGGTCGATGACCTGCACCTGAGCGATGCCGGTACCGCCATCATCAAGGGCGCGCAGGGCGCATCGGGCGTCTCGACCTACTCGACCTTCCTCGCGGGCGGCATCCTCGTGCTGATCGCCCTCGTGATCGTGCTCAACCTCGTGCGCAGCCGCACCGGCCGCGCCATCATGGCCGTGCGCGACAACCAGATCGCCGCCGAGTCGGTCGGCCTCTCCGTCACCCGCTACCGCATGATCGCCTTCGTGGTCTCCGCCGCTCTCGCCGGTGCCGCGGGCGCTCTCTTCGGCGGTAACTTCTCGCAGCTCTCTGCCACCAAGTTCGACTTCAACACCTCGATTCTCATCCTCGTGTTCGTCGTGCTCGGCGGCCTCGGCAACATGCGCGGCTCCGTCATCGCGGCGGCGCTGCTCACCATCCTGCCCGAGGCGCTGCGCCAGTTCTCCGACTACCGCATGCTGATCTACGCCATCGTGCTGATCCTGGTGATGCTCTTCACCAACAGCCCGCAGATCCAGGCGTTCGTCAATCGCTTCAAGCCCAAGAAAGAGGAGGCGGTCGCCGATGCCGAATAGCAAGATCTTCCAGAAGGGCAACATGGTGCCCTACCCGTCGGGCTCCATCGTCCCCGATCGCGACCTCGGCGATCGTCCGGCGCTCGAGTGCATCCACCTCGGTATCGAGTTCGGCGGCCTCAAGGCGGTCGACGACTTCTCGATCACCATCGGCAAGACCGAGATCTCGGGCCTCATCGGCCCCAACGGCGCCGGCAAGACCACGGTCTTCAACCTGCTCACCAAGGTGTACCAGCCCACGCACGGCACCATCCTGCTCGACGGCGAGGACACGAGCGGCAAGACCGTCAGCCAGGTCAACCGCATGGGCATCGCCCGCACGTTCCAGAACATCCGCCTGTTCGACACCCTCACGGTGGAGGAGAACGTTAAGGTCGGCCTGCACAACCAGGAGCGCTACACCGGCATCGAGGGCGTGCTGCGCCTGCCGGGCTACTGGAAGCACGAGCGCGCCGCCCACGAGCGCGCCATGGACCTGCTAAAGATCTTCGACATGGAGCATCTCGCCAACGAGAAGGCCGGCTCGCTCCCGTACGGCGCCCAGCGCCGCCTCGAGATCCTGCGCGCCCTCGCCACGAATCCCAAGCTTCTGCTGCTCGACGAGCCCGCGGCCGGCATGAACCCGTCCGAGACCGCCGAGCTCATGGAGAACATCGTCAAGATTCGCGACGAGTTCGGCATCGCGGTGCTCCTCATCGAGCACGACATGTCGCTCGTCATGAAGATCTGCGAGGGCATCTGCGTGCTCAACTTCGGCAAGATCATCGCCAAGGGCACCGCCGAGGAGATCCAGAACAACGAGGCCGTCATCGAGGCCTATCTCGGAAAGCAGAAGGAGGCTGAGGCATAAATGGCAGATGCAAAGGAGCCGATGCTCTCCGTCTACAACATCAACGTGTGGTACGGCGCGATCCACGCCATCAAGAACATCTCGTTCGACGTCAACGAGGGCGAGATCGTGGCCCTGATCGGCGCGAACGGCGCCGGCAAGTCGACCACGCTCAAGACCGTCTCGGGCCTCTTGCGTTCCAAGACGGGTTCCATCAAGTTCGAGGGCGAGGACATCACGCACGCCCCCGCCGACAAGCTCGTCGGCCGAGGCCTCGCGCAGGTCCCCGAGGGTCGCCGCGTGTTCCTCGAGATGTCCGTCGAGGAGAACCTCGAGATGGGCGCCTACACGCAGCCCAACTCGTCGATCGCCCCGGGCCTCGAGCGCGTCTACGCGCAGTTCCCGCGTCTCAAGGAGCGCCGCCGCCAGGTTGCGGGCACGCTCTCGGGCGGCGAGCAGCAGATGCTCGCCATGGGCCGCGCCCTCATGAGCAACCCCAAGCTGCTCATGCTCGACGAGCCTTCCATGGGCCTGGCGCCGATCC
>CAVDTO010000108.1:0-6634 GCA_963611895.1 bacterium | reverse complement strand
ACTTCGTGTACGGCCAGGACCTCACCTTCCCAATCAAGGTCATGCAGTCCATCAAGGGCGGCGTCACGCCCGACGTGAATGCGCTCTCCACCCTGATTTTGGTGGGCACGGTCGCGCTTGTCTTCATCACGCAGAGCGGGCTTTTGGGCCGCGTGCGCGACAGGATCGCCGCCAAGCGCCTGGCAACCGAGAGGGGGAACCGATAATGCTGAACGCCAAGAACAACGGCACGCGTGCCGTGCGCGCCGCGCAGCCCGCGGGGGAGAAGAGCCTGCTTGAGGCCTGCCTCTCGCACGAGGTCAGCCGTCGCGACCTCCTGCGCGGGAGCTTCGGCCTCGCCAGCTGCCTCGCCCTGGGCGGGCTTGCCGGCTGCGGGTCCTCGGTGAACCCCGACGAGCTGAACATCTTCATCTGGACGGAGTACGTGCCCGACTCGGTGCTCGAGAACTTCACCAAGGAGTTCGGCATCAAGATCAACCAGTACCTCTTCAGCTCAAACGAGGACATGCTCGCCAAGGTGCGCACCGAGAACGAGGGCACCTACGACATCCTGCAGCCCACCGACTACATGGTGCGCAGCCTTATCAAGCAGAACATGCTCCAGCCGCTCGACCAGAAGGTCGTGAAGGACAGCGTGGGCAACCTCGGCTCGCAGTACCTCGACCAGAGCTTCGACCCGGGCAACAAGTACAGCCTGCCCTTCATGGGTGCCTGCACCTCGATCGCCTACAACCAGTCCAAGGTCAAGAAGGTGCCCGAGAGCTTCAGCGACCTGTTCGCCGACGAGTACCGCAACAGCCTCGTCACGCTCAACGACATGCGCGAGATCCTCGCCATCGCGGCCTACACGATCGGGCAGGACGGCAACGAGCGTGACGACGCCTCCATCGCAAAGACCGCGGCGCGCGCTCAGAAGCTCAAGCCCAACATCAAGGTCTACGACTCCGACAGCCCCCGCAACGCGCTCGTCTCGGGCGACTGCATCGCGGGCATCGTCTGGACGGCCGAGATCGCGCTCGCGCAACGCGAGAACCCCGACATCCAGGTGGCCTACCCGAGCGAGGGCTCCTCGACCGGCACCGACAACTGGTGCATCCCCCAGGGCGCCAAGCACTACGACAACGCCATGCAGTTCATCAACTACATGCTGCGCCCCGAGGTGGCCAAGGTCGTCTCGGAGGACTATCCCTACGTGCAGCCGAACACCGCCGCCATCGAGCTTCTGGACGACGAGTTCAAGAACAACCCGGTGGAGAACGTCCCGGCCTGGGCCTTCAAGGCGGGCCACCGCACCAAGGCGCTGCCGCCCAAGGTGCTGCGCAAGTACGACAAGATCTGGACGAACCTCAAGGGCTAGTCCTCATCCACGGGCGCGTTTGCCGCTTGCATGCGCGCCCGGGGCCCCGCGTGGGCGGCGACCCTGCTGCCCGCCTGTCCGGGCCCACAGCAAACGACCGACAACGACCAAGGAAGCAAGAACATGAGTGAATCAACCGAGATCGACTTCAGGTTTCTCTCCGAGCCCGACATCATCGAGGCCGGCGCGCTCGACATGGCGCACTGCATCGACGTCATGGAGGACCAGTTCAAGCTGCTCTCGGCGGGCGATTACCGCCTGAGCGGCAAGAACAAGAACAGCCACGGCGCCTACCTCGACTTCCCCGAGACCTCGCCGTTCCCCAACATGCCCACGGCCGGCCCCGACCGCCGCTACATGGCCATGTGCAGCTACCTGGGCGGCAGCTACAACATGTGCGGCATCAAGTGGTACGGCTCCAACGTGGACAACCGCAAGCGCGGCCTGCCCCGCTCCATCCTCACGCTCATGCTCAACGAGCCCGACACGGGCGCGCCCCTGGCCCTCATGTCGGCGAACCTCATCAGCAGCTACCGCACCGCCGCCGTGCCCGCCGTGGGCGTGCGCCATCTGGCGCGCAAGGACGTGCGCACCGTCGGCATCATCGGCCCGGGCGTGATGAACAAGACCACGCTGCGCTCCTTCCTCATGGAGCGCCCCGAGATCGAGACCGTCAAGGTCAAGGGCCGCGGGCTCAAGTCGCTGCAGTCCTACGTGGACTACGTGCACGAGAAGTTCCCGAGCATCAAGAACGTCGAGATCGTGGAGACCGAGGAGGAGGCCATCCGCGACTGCGACCTCGTGAGCATCGCCACCAACGAGAACGGCGGCATCGACACCTACCCGCGCGTCAAGCGCGAGTGGGTCAAGCCGGGCGCGCTCATCTGCGCCCCCTCCGACCTCTACGCCGACCGTGAGCCGTTCATCAACGGCGAGTGGAAGTGCGTGACCGACCTCTACCCGATGTACGAGGACTGGCGCGACGAGATCGGCCGCTTCGACGTGTGCGGCACGCTCGGCAACGAGTGGGTCGACATGGTCGACTACGGCATGCTCCCGCGCGAGAAGGTCGTTGATCTGGGCGACATCGTGCGCGGCGTGAAGCCGGGCCGCCAGTCGGAGGACGACATCTACTTCTTCTCCATCGGCGGCATCAACACCGAGGACGTGAGCTGGGGCACGGTCATCTATCGCAAGGCCAAGGAGATGGGCCTGGGCACCATGCTGAAGCTCTGGGACACCCCGGCGCTCGCCTAAGAAGCGCAACAAAACGATTCACATGCGCGTCTTCGAAGGGCGCCGTGGCGGCCACGAGGCCGCTGCGGCGCCCTTTTTGCGTTCAGGCGGGGGAGTGGCGCGCCGCGGTCCTGTTCGCCCGCCCCTGGCGGGCGGGTAGGCCCGGCGCGCCGCGGATCGAGCCCCGTGCCTGGCAGAACCTGCCACCCGGCTTCGTTCGCCCCGCGCCCGCGCGCGGCACCCTTTCGTTTCGGTTCTGTTGCGAATGTTTCCCCTTGAATGGTAACCGCCCCGAAACGGTCCCGAAACAGCCCCGCCCGTAGGATAGGGCGCGTTGGCAACCAAACATATTGAGAGGGGTTGGGTGGTGCCATGAGCAGGATCGAGGAGCATCCCATTCTGGGCGTTCCCGAAAAGGGACGTCAGGTCACGTTTACATACGACGGCGTTCCCTTGCAGGGTTACGAGGGCGAGCCGATCGCCATGGCGCTGCATGCGGCGGGCATCGAGGTGCACCGCTTCACCGCCAAGCGCCACGAGCCGCGCGGCGTGTTCTGCGCCATCGGCCGCTGCACCGACTGCGTGATGGTCGTCGACGGCCAGCCGAACGTGCGCACCTGCATGACGCCGCTCGCCGAGGGCATGGACGTCCGCACGCAGGACGGAGTCGCCCCGCTCGCCGAGGACGACCCGCGCACCGCACGTCTCGTCGCCGAGGCCGAGGCCTCGAGCGCCTATGCCGGGGAGGTGGCCTAGATGGAGCGTCATGATCTCGTAGTCGTGGGCGCGGGCCCGAGCGGCCTTTCCGCCGCCATCGAGGCGGCCCGTCGCGGGCTCGACGTCGTCGTGTTCGACGAGAACGCGCGCCCGGGCGGCCAGCTGTTCAAGCAGATCCACAAGTTCTTCGGCTCCAAGGAGCACCGCGCCAAGGTCCGCGGCTTCCGCATCGGCCAGGAGCTCCTCGCCGAGGCAGACGAGGCGGGCGTCTCGGTCGTGCTCGACGCGACCGTCATCGGCCTCTACGACGATCGCGAGGTCGTCGTGCGCGTGGGCGACACGGTGCGCCACGTCAAGGGCGACGCCGTGCTCGTGGCAACGGGTGCCGCCGAGAACACGCTCAACTTCCCGGGCTGGACGCTTCCGGGCGTCATCGGCGCCGGCGCCGCGCAGACCATGATGAACCTCCACGGCGTCAAGCCGGGCGAGCGCGTGCTCATGGTCGGCTCGGGCAACGTGGGCCTCGTGGTCTCGTTCCAGCTGCTCCAGGCCGGTTGCGAGGTCGTGGCGCTCATCGACGCCGCGCCGCGCGTGGGCGGCTACGGCGTGCACGCGGCCAAGGTCGCGCGCTGCGGAGTTCCGTTCTATCTCTCGCACACGGTGGTCGCCGCCGAGGGCGAGGACTCCGTCGAGGGCGTCACGATCGGCGAGGTCGGCCCCGACTGGAAGGTCATCCCCGGCACCGAGAAGCACTTCGACGTCGACACCATCTGCGTGGCCGTGGGCCTCTCGCCCATGAGCCAGCTGCTCTCGATGGCCGGCTGCGAGATGGTCGACGACCCGCGCCGCGGCGGCTACGTGCCCGTCTGCGACGAGAAGGGCGCCACGAGCGTTCCGGGCGTGTACGTCTCGGGCGACGTCGCGGGCATCGAGGAGGCCTCCTCGGCCATGATCGAGGGCCGCATCTCGGGCGTGGCGATCGCCGAGTACCTGGGCTATGCCGAGGCCGCCGAGGCCGAGGAGCACGCCGAGGAGCTCGAGGCCTCGCTCGGGACCCTGCGCCAGGGCATGTTCGCGCCCGAGAACCGCGGCAAGAAGATCGAGAAGACCGAGGAGGGGTGCCCCGTCTCGCAGCACCTGCTGCGCCACGGCTACCTCGCCGACGAGGAGCTCGACGCCTATCCGGGCGTCACGCACATGGCGGGCGTCCACCCGGTGATCGAGTGCACGCAGAACATCCCCTGCAACCCCTGCCAGGACGCCTGCAAGAAGGGCTGCATCTCCATCGGCGAGCACATCACCTCGCTGCCCATCGTGGTTCCCGAGAGCACCTGCATCAACTGCGGCATGTGCGTGGCGAGCTGCCCGGGCCAGTCGATCTTCCTCGTGAACGAGGACGCCGGCGACGGCGCGGCCACGGTCACGCTACCCTACGAGTTCCGCCCGCTGCCCGAGAAGGGCGACCAGGGTACGGCACTCAGCCGCTCGGGCGAGCCGGTCTGCGAGGCCACCGTCGTGGGCGTGAGGAGCGTCAAGGCGTTCGACAAGACGGCGCTCGTGACCATGAGCGTGCCGGCAGAGTTCGCAATGACCGCACGTATGTTCAAGCCCGCGGATACCACAGAGGAGGTCGCGTAAATGAGCGAGCCCAACAGCATCTACCAGGAAAACGACGCCTTCCTTGACCGCTCCGCCATCGATCTGGGGCCCTACGTTCCCGCTCCCGACGACGACGTGCTCGTCTGCCGCTGCGAGGAGGTCACCAAGGGCGAGATCCGTCGCGCCGTGCACGACGGCATGTTCACCATGACCGAGATCAGGCGCTTCTTGCGCCAGGGCATGGGCCTCTGCCAGGGGCAGAGCTGCACCAAGCACGTGCGGCGCATCATGGCCGCCGAGCTCGCCGGCACCCCGGCCGCGGCCCTGCTCGAGCCCGAGATCTCGCGAGCGCCCATGCGCCCGATCGAGATGAGCGTGCTCGGCAACGGCGAGGAGAGGGGAGAGTAGCCATGGCGGCAACTGCAGATATCCAGAACACCGCGTGCGACGTCGTGATCATCGGCGGCGGCGTGATCGGCTGCGCGGCGGCCTACAACCTGGCCAAGAAGGGCCGTTCCGTCACGGTGCTCGAGCGCGAGCCGAACATCGGCGACGGCGGCAGCTCCCGCAACGGCGGCGGCGTGCGCCAGTCGGGCCGCGACGCCCGCGAGCTCCCGCTCGCCATGTACGCGGTCGAGCACCTCTGGCCCCAGCTCTCCGACGAGCTCGGTGCCGACGTCGAGTACGTCAAGCGCGGCAACCTGCGCCTGGGCAAGACCGAGGCGCACCTCGAGACCCTGCGCGGCCTCGCCAAGATGTCGCAGGAGCGCGGGCTCGACATGAAGATGATCGGCCCCGACGAGGTCCGCGAGATCAACCCGTATCTCTCCGACCAGGTCGCGGGCGCCTCGTGGTGCCCGACCGACGGCCACGCGAACCCGCTGCGCACCACGCTCGCGTTCTACCGCGCGGCGCGTGCGCTGGGCGTGCGGTTCCTCACGGGCGTCGAGGTCAAGGTGCTGCGCAAGCGCCGCGGCAAGATCGCGGCCGTCGAGACCAACATGGGCACCTTCACCTGCGACAACGTGCTTTTGGCGGCGGGCCTCGGCAGCCGTCCCGTGGCGGCGAGCGTCGGCATCGACATCCCCATGACGGGCTCGCTCATCGAGTGCCTCGTCACCGAGGCCGAGCCCCACATGTTCGACCAGATGCTCGGCGTGGCCACCGGCGACTTCTACGGTCACCAGACCGCGCACGGCTCGTTCGTGTTCGGCGGCAGCTCGGGCCTCGAGGAGTGTAACGGCGCCTTTGGCGGCCGCCCCACCTCGAGCATCACCGCGCCCGCCGAGTGCCGTGCCATCATGGGCTACATCCCGCGCCTGGCCGACGCCAAGATCGTGCGCACCTGGGCCGGCTGGGAAGACGAGAGCGCCGACGGCGTGCCCGTCATCTCGAACATCGACGAGGTCCCCGGCCTCACCATCGCCTGCGCCTTCACGGGCCACGGCTTCGGCATCTCGCCGATCGTCGGCCTGCTGCTCTCGGAGCTCGTGTGCGGCGAGCCCACCACGCTCGACGTCTCGGAGTTCCGCTACGACCGCTTCAAGGCCTGGCTCTAAAGAGGGCCGGCTACTGCCCGGGGCGCCGCCGGCCCTCTCGGCCGCGCGCCCCGGCTCCTTTAGCGATGCCCGTGACCTGCGTGCGTCCGCCCATGTCCGCGTGTGAGCGGCCTCGTTCGGTACCCGCGCGCCCGGGCACCTTCGCTTCCGCTTTCGGCTACCGACC
>CAVDTO010000107.1:0-6753 GCA_963611895.1 bacterium | reverse complement strand
GACGATGCCGTCGAAGTTGGCATCGATGAACTCCTTGGTGTAGCCGAGCAGCGCGCCGTTGAGGTAGATGTTCTCGCGCGCGGTGAGCTCGGGATCGAAGCCCGCGCCGAGCTCGATGAGCGGCGCGATGTTGCCGTGCACCCTGACCTCGCCCTCGGTTGCCTCGAGCACGCCGGCGATCACCTTGAGCATGGTCGACTTGCCCGAGCCGTTGGTGCCCACGAGACCCACGACCTCGCCGCGGTGGATGTCGAACGAGATGTGCTTGAGCGCGCGGAACTCCTCGAAGAACAGCTCGCGGCGCGCGAGTTTGATGAAGTACTCCTTGAGGTTGGTGAGCGACTCCGACGCCATGTTGAAGACCATGGTGACGTCTTTGACCTCTACGGAGAGAGGCTGCTTGCTGTAGTCGATCTTGCTCTCAGACATGCAGGCTCCTTAGATGTAGAGGATGAACTTGTGCTCGGACCTGTGGAAGATGGCGTAGCCGATCGCGAGCGAGATCACGGCCCAGGCAACGCACATGCCGAGCTCGAGCGGCGTGGGGTTGCACTGGAACAGGAAGATGTCGCGCATGAACGCCAGGTAGTTGTACATGGGGTTGGCGTACATGATCACACGCAGCACGTGCGGCATCTGAGCGATGTAGTCGGTGGTCCAGAAGATCGGGGTGAAGTACGTCCATGCCGTGAGCACGACGCTCCACAGGTGCATGATGTCGCGGAAGAACACCGTGAGCGCGGCGAGGATGAGGCCGAGGCCCATGCAGAAGACCATGAGCAGGAACAGGCACACGGGCAGCCAGATGAGATGCCACGTGGGAACCACGCGGAACCACAGCATGACGAGGGCGACCGCCACGAGCGAGAACGCGAAGTTCACGAGCGAGAACAGCACCTTCTGCACCGGGAAGACCCAGCGGTGCACCTTGACCTTCTTGAGCAGCGACGCGTTGTCGAGGATCGACATGAGCGCTTGGCTCGTGGACTCCGACATCACCGAGAACGTGACGTTGCCGATGATGAGGTAGAGCGGGTACATGCCGGGGGTGATGGAGCCGTTGCGGCCCTGGGCGAAGATCGTGGAGAACACGATAGCCATGACGATCATCATGAGCAGCGGGTTCAGCACCGACCACGCCACGCCGAGGATGCTCCTGCGGTACTTGCGCTTGAAGTCGCGCGTGACGAGCTGCTTGAGGTTGAACGCGTCCTTGCCGCGCTCGTTGGCCGCGTAAGTGCTGATGGCCGCCGCAGGGGCCGAATTCGCTTTGGTATCTGCCACGAGAAAACTCCCGTCGTCGCTTACATGTTCGCTAGTCAAACGCTACGAGTATAGCGCTCGGGCGTGCGCGCCCTCCTACTCGGAGATCCCGAGATACTTTTCCCAGAACTCCTTGGAGCTCAGGTAGGGCTTGGCCGCCTTCCAGGCGCGGCGCACGCGCTTGCCTTCCTTGGCAAAGCGGTGGACGAGCTCGCGCTCGCGCTTGCGAATGGCCTCGAAGCGCTCGCGGTCCATGTGGCGCACGGCGCCCTTCTGGCGCGTGGGGTCGAGGTAGACGATGGTCTTGGCGCGCGAGAGCGTGCCGTCGAGCACGGCGCGGTTGTTGGTCACGGCAAAGCTCGCCTTGCCCTTGAGCAGGCGCTCGGGCAGGTAGTGCTTGTCGTAGGGAAGCATGCGCACGTACTTCATGCCGGTGCGGTACGCGTACTCGAGGCTCTTGTTGGCGAGCACCTTCTCGGTGACACCGGCCTCGCGCAGGATGTTCGGGTCGAGCTCGCGCACGGGCACGAGCTTCTCGTTGCGGGCGCCGTTCTTCTTCATGAGGGCGGCGCCGTCGAGGTTCTCCAAGAACTCCGGGCCCTTGAGGTAGTCCTCGAGGCCGTCGAGGTAGAACTCGGCCGTGGCGTAATCGAGCTCGCGCAGGTACTGGCGGATCTCGTAGCGCATGCGGGCCACGAAGAGCTTATCGGAGCAGCAGTCGTCGAGCGCGATCATGGCAAGGAAGTTGCGCACGTACTGGTAGATGTCCACCGACGCGCGGAAGCGGCCCTCAAAGCTCGCGTGCCACACGCTGATGCCGTTCATGGTCATGTAGGTGGGCTGGTTGCGCATGCCGAACTCGACGTCGTCGCAGCGGATGAAGAACGGCATGGGCAGCCCGTTCTCCGCAACCGCGGTCAGCGGGATGCAGCTGTACCACCAGGCGCCGTAGGCGTTGGGGAGCTCGACGTTCGTGCGCTCGCTCTCGACGAGGTCCTCGAGCTTGTCGATGTCGAGGTCGTCCTTGATCTTGCGGTAGCAGGCGCGGCCGAGCACGACCGAGACGTCCTCGTACATGCGCGTGGGCTCCTCGAGCGAGAGCATGGCGCCGTTGATGAACGCGCCCTTGTACTTGCCCTGCGCGAGCGAGAGCAGGTTGAAGGTGCGGATGAGGCTCTCGGGCATGATGGAGACGTCGTCGTCCATGAGCAGGATGTGCGTGAAGCGCCCCGGCTCCGCGGTGGCTGCGAGCATGCCGCGCGCAAAGCCGCCCGAGCCGCCCGTGTTGGGGTTGGGCAGAACGGTGACCATGCTGCACGTGAGCGCCTCGGCGTCGAGCGAGCGGCCGTTGTCGACCACGAACATGTGGAAGTGGTCGCGCACCGGGCCGTCCTCGGCGGCGATGCCCTCCTTGACGAGCTCGATGTTCGGCAGGATGTACTGCTCGTTGTTGAACGTGGTGGTCGAGAGCGCGAGCTCCACATGGTTGGTGGCGCTCTTCTCGACCTTGGCGTAGTAGTACGCGCGCTTGAGCGAAACGCTCCCCGCGCCGTCGGCGATGATGGAGAACCCGACGAGGTCGAGCTTGGACGTGTCGATCATGAGGTCGAGCGTTTGCGCGCCCTCGCCCTCAAAATGCTTTTGCGCCACGATCCTGAGGTCGATGTCGTCGGTATCGGAGAGCACGCCGCGCACGACGATGCGGCCCGCGCCCTCGACCTCGACATGCAGGTAGACCGTCTCGATGCCGGCGTACTGGCGCCACTTGCAGGCCGAGCAGCCGTTCACATAGGTGAGGAAGTCAACGCTGCCCTTGATGTTGAGCGCGCGGGTCTCGGCGTCGTAGCTCGCCGCGCCGGCGTTCACGCGGTAGTAGATCTCGGGATGCTCGCTCGCGTGCTTCTGCACGTTGAGAACGACGTTGGAAAGCTTGAAATCGCAGGTCATTTGATCTCCGAATCACTCGTGTGCGATCTGGCAGTAGTTAGATGCCTGGTCGAGGTTGGGGCTGAAGAACGCATCGCCCGCCGCGCGGACCCCGGGCCACTTGGTATCGAACTTGGCGACCTCGTCCGCGGGGTAGTCGGGCGCGTTCTCGCTGCAAACATAGTAATGCGCCGGCGCGACATCGTCGCAACGGAGCTTGACGGTGCAGAGATTGGCGACGCGCAGGCCGCGCTCAAGCGCCCTGTGGCAGAAATCGACCGCGCCGAGCTCGCCCGCAAAGGACTCGTCAAAGCCGCCGAGACTCTCAAAGAGGCCGCGCGAGACGGTTAGACCCTGCAGACCGCAGGCGCTCGAGTTCTGGAACGAGCGGATGTTGCACTGGTAGCCCGGGAAGTCGTCCTCGTAGCCGCGGTAGAGCGGCATAACGCGCTCACTCGTCACGGCCACGCCGTAGGCCTTGTTGCGCCCGTTGCGATAGAGCACCTTGGGCGCCGCGACGCCCACGCCCTCGAGCGTGCAGGCACCGATGAGCTGCTCGAGCGGCTCGGGCGTGTCGAAGAAGCAGCCGCCATCAAGAAAGACGAGGTAGTCGCCCGTGGCCACAGCGGCGCCGGCGTTAAGGCGCGCGAGGGTGCCTGCGCTCGCCGGGGCTTCCACGGCCCTGAAGCCGCCGGGCAGCTCGGCATGAGATGCGCCGGCGTTGACCAGAACGACCTCAACATCCTCGAGCGAGTTATTCTGGTCAAAGAACTCAACAAAGCGGTCGAGCGTGTTGAAGGGGCAAGCGCCCTCGGCCGGAGGCTCGCTCGCCCACGCGGCGCAGTCGACGACCACGGTCGCGCTCGGTGCGGCATCGCCCCTGAACCAAACGTTGTGCACGTTGACGATGCCCGACGAGACGATGTGCCCCGTGCCGCCGCGACGCCCGAGCTCGCCCGCCGCCGCCAGCCGGTACGACTTCTGGCTGTAGGGCTTGGCATCGGGGTTCGCGGCCGTGGACTCCGCGCTGATGCGCCAGTGGTAGAGCACCTTCTGCACGCAATAGGTCTTACGCGCGGCGCCCGAGCACCAAAGGATCATGTTGTAGTCCTGCGCGCCGTCAAAATGGCAGGTGGGGCGCGGCATGCGGTCGAGCAGCTCGCGGCGCACGGTCATGAGGTGCACCACGCTGTTCTTGCAGAGCAGAAGCTCCGGCGTGATCTGCGGCTTGAAGAGCGGGTGCAGGTGCCTGAACGAGCCATCCCCGCCCTGCTCCACCAGGTCCTCGTCGCAATAGAGCACGTCGATCTGAGGGTCGTCGTTGAGGGCGCGCGCGTACTCAAAGAGCAAGTCGGGCTCGATGAAGTCGTCGTGGTCGAGGAAGCAGCAGAAGTCGCCGGTGGCCGCTGCCAGGCCGGCGTTCGTGTTCTCGGTGATGCCCAGGTTCTCGGACACCTCGACGACCTTCACGCGCGCGTCCTCGGCGGCGAGCAGCGCCACGGCGGCCTTGAGGCCGTCCATCTCGGGCGAGGCGTTCACCAAGACGAGCTCGAGGTTGCCGTAGGTCTGGACGAGGACAGAGCTCGCCATGGTCTGCAGGTACTCGAGCGGCGTCTTGTAGAGCGGCACGATGAGGCTGAACATCGGGCGCTCGGCAAAGCTTGCGGCAACCTCGCGCTGGCGTGCGAGCTCGGCCTGCGAAGCCTTGTGCCGCTTGAACCAGGCATCGTAGGCCGGGTCGGTCCAGGCGTCGATCGGGAACGGATTCCGATAGGACTCGGGCATGCTCTCAACGCCCGCAAGGATGCGCGCGCCATGGTAGACGCGCCGTGCGATGTCAACCGGCCTGCTCATTGGCACTCCCCCGTTCTCGAGCTACTCGCAAAGACCGCTCAGGTACTCGGCGAGCTCGTCCTCCCAGTCGCGCGGCACAAAACCCGTGGCCTCGAGCTTGGAGAGGTCGAGCGCGGAGTAGTGCGGGCGCGGGGCGATGGGGCCCTGGGCGCTGGCGTAGTAGTCGGCGGTGCTCACGGGCACGACCTTGTCGCCGTTGCCGTTCTTGGCGTCAAAGCAGGCGCGGGCGATGTCGGCCCAGCTCTTGACGGCGCCGGAGCCGGTCATGTCGTAGGTGCCGTAAGGGGCGTTCGTATCCAGCACGTGGAAGATGGCCTGGGCCATCTGGTCGGTGAAGGTGAGGCGGCCCAGCTGGTCGTCGACCACGGTGACCTGCGGAAGGTCGCCGGCGGCTACCTTGTCGCTAAGCATGCACATGGTCTTGGCGAAGTTCTTGCCCTCGCCGATGACCCAGGAGCTGCGCAGGATGTAGTGCTTCGGGCAGCCGCCCACGGCAAGGTCGCCCGCGGCCTTGGACTGGCCGTAGACGCTGATGGGGCTCAGAGGCTCCTCTTCGTCGTGGAGCTCGCGCGTGCCGTCGAAGACGTAGTCGGAGCTCACGTGCACGAGCGTGATGCCGTGCTCGGCGCAGGTGCGAGCCAGGAGCGCCGGACCCGTGGCGTTGGCGGCCCAGCAGGTCACGCGGCCCTCGGGGGTCTCGGCCTTATCGACCGCCGTGTAGGCGCCGCAGTTGATGACGGTGCCGTAGAGCGACCAGTCGTACTTCGCGTACTGCGCCGGGTCGGACATGTCGAAGGTGTCGATGTCGCAGAAGTCGAAGGTGGCGACGCAGCCGCGCTCCTCGGCGAGCTTGCGGACGGCGCGGCCGAGCTGGCCGTTGCAGCCGGTGACGAGCGTGCGCTTGGGCGCCATGGGGACGACGTCCTTGAGCAGGGGGTGGTTCTTGTCGGCCTCGGAGACCGTGGCCTGGTCCAGCGGGATCGGCCACTCGATGCCGAGCTCCGGGTCGGCCAGGTTCACGAAGGTGTAGGTCTTCTTGAGCTCGAGCGACCAGTGGGCGTCCACCAGGTAGGTGTAGGCCGTCTCGTCCTCGAGCGCCTGGAAGGAGTTGCCCACGCCGCGCGGCACGTAGATGGCCTTGCCGGCGTCGAGCGTGCAGGTGTAGACCTTGCCGTAGGTGGGGCTACCCTCGCGCAGGTCGACCCACGCGCCGAACACGCTGCCGCGCGCGATGCTCACGAACTTGTTCCACGGCTCGGCGTGGATGCCGCGGGTGACGCCGCGCTCGGCGTTGAAGGAGATGTTGTTCTGCACGATGCGGAAATCGGGGATCCCGAGCGCGCACATCTTGGCGCGCTGCCAGTTCTCCTTGAACCAGCCGCGGGAGTCGCCGTGGACGGCCAGGTCGAGCACCTTGAGGCCCTCGATGCCCGTCTCGATAACGTTCAGTTCCTTCTCGAACTCGATGGCTGCCATCGCATCTCCTCATGAACGGGGCCGCCCCGCAACGCGCCGCGCTCCATGCGCGACGGCGCGCCGCCGAACGGCCGAGAAACTCGTAACTCGATTACTGGCCCTGGGCCTTGTACTTGGCCTCGGTAGCGGCCTTGGCCGGGCGCCACCAGGCCTCGTTGGCCACGTACCAGTCGATGGTCGCCTTGAGGCCCTCGGCGAAGTCGGTGTGCTGCGGGCGCCAGCCCAGCTCGCGCT
>CAVDTO010000106.1:0-6891 GCA_963611895.1 bacterium | reverse complement strand
GGGGCGCTCCGCACGAGGTGCAGAATTTGGCGGCGTTGGGGTTCTCCTTGCCGCAGCTGGTACAAAACATCGGCGGTCCTTTCTTGCTGTTTAGCTGGCAACACTATGCGTTCGCAGGGGGGGGCGGGTCAAGCGCCTTTTGTAAACAATTGGGGAGCGGCGCGCGCCCGCATCAGGCGATCCTTCTGAGCATTTGCGCTCGCGGGTCCATGCGCCGGTTCGGCATCTGTCCGTAGCGGCGGCAGGCGCTCTGGTAAACGAGCGTCTTGAGGCTCGGCTGTGCGCGTGCGGAGCGCGTGGAGCCCGCGGTGCGCTCAGCGGCAGGTCTCTGCTCGCGGGCCCGTGCGGTACGGGCGTTGCTCCCGTCCACAGTCGCGCGCTCGCCGGTCTCCGCGCCCGCGGCCTCGGACTCGCTAGCCGGGTCGATCGCGGCCGTGCCGCAGGTTCCGCAAAAACGAGCGTTCTTGGCGAGGGTCTCTCCGCAGATAGTGCAGACCATGGCGTTCTCCTTCCGCTGGGCGCTCGCGCGCCTGCTTTCCATGGCCTTAATCTACGTCTGCGCTGCACAAGCAAACAGTGTTTTTGACCCAGTGAAAAAATCGAACGCGCATGCCGGGTCGGCTTGCTGTGCACGATGCCCGGCAAGCCAGCGCCGCATCAAGCCGCCTCGCCGCATCCGGCGCCACGTCGCCAAACAAAAATGCCGCCTTTGTATCGGAACCAGATACAAAGGCGGCATCTGCTGCAACGCATTGCGCAAAAATAGTAGATACAGCTACCAAAAATGGTAGATACAGCTAGCAAAAATGGTAGATACGGCTCGCAAAATCAGCAGGCTTAAGCGCCTTCTACTAAAGTGCGGGTACAGGCGTGGCAAGATGAACGAGATCGAGCCGCATTGACCACGGAGGACCGATGAAGGGCAACGATAGCCGGCGCGTCGCCGAGGAGGGCGAGCTGTTCTGCACGCATATCGGCGGGGCGGCCACGCTCGAGGGCGTGATGATGCGCGGCAAGAAGAGCTGGGCCGTGGCCGTGCGCCGCGAGGACGGCACCATGTACGTGGAGGAGCACGACCTGCCCGACCCGAGCCTGCGCCCCGCGTGGATGCGCTGGCCCATCGTGCGCGGCTGCGTCTCGTTCGCGGAGTCGATGATGCTCTCGTACCAGGCCATGCAGATCGCGGCCGACCACGTCTACGTGGACGAAGTGCCGGTGGCGGTGGCTCCGGCAGCGGTTTCCGCTCGGCCGCAGGTGGCCCCGCAGCCTACGGTCGGGCCCGTTGAGGGCTCTGGTCTGACGGAAGAGGCTGCTTCGACCAAGGCGGCGGGGTCGGCGGACGGTTCTTTCGATGCCGGCGATTTTTGTGGAACGGATTCTGCGGAAGTTACCGAGGCCTCAACGCAGACAGAATCGGGCGCGCCACAGTCGACGACTGTGCCCGAAGCCGCGCCTTCGGCTGTCGATTGTTTTGAAAGTTCCACTTCTCCGGCAGGCTCCGAGCCTCTCGTCTCTCCGCTCGAGATGCTCCTTTCCGCCGGCGTCGGCGTGCTCTTGGGCCTGGTGCTCTTTGTGGCGGTGCCCGTATTCGTGGCAAACCTGCTGGTAGGACAGCTGACCGAGCAGAATTCGCTCGTCTGGAACCTCGTGGAGGCGGCGCTGCGCATCGTCATCCTCATCGCCTACGTGGGCGGCATCGCCGTGGTGCCCGACATCCGGCGTCTGTACGGCTACCACGGGGCCGAGCACCAGTCCATCCACTGCTTTGAGCACGGCCTGCCGCTCACGCCCGAGAACGCCGCCAAGTTCTCGCGCCTGCACGTGCGCTGCGGCACGGCCTTTTTGGTGATGACCATCGCCGTGGCGATCGTGGTGCACAGCGTGGTGCCTGTTGCCGCCTGGGCCGACGCGCTCGGCATCTCGGGCGTCCTGCGCTCGCTCTTCGTGTTCGCCACGCGCATGGCCATGCTGCCGCTGGTGGCGGGCCTCTCGTACGAGATCACGGTCAAGTGGGCCGGTGCGCACCCCAACAACCCGCTGGTAAAGCTGGCGCTTTGGCCCGGCCTGCAGATGCAGCGGCTCACCACGCGCACGGCCGACCCCGGCATGCTCGAATGCGCCATCGAGGCCCTCAAACGCGTAGACGCCCGCGAGCACAGAACGGATCCCGCCGCGCACACGGCTAACAACGCCTGGGTGCTATACTGAGCTATACGGTATAGCTTGGAGGTGGCTAACATGGCAAGCGCGCTCGTGCAAATGAACGTGAGGATTCCTGCGGAGACAAAGTCCCTCGGCGACAAGGTGCTTCTTGCGGAGGGGCTCACTCCGACGGAGGTCGTGCGCCGTGTTTGGGAAAAGGCCGCGCGCAGGGGCAAGGACCTGCAGCAGGTTCTCGATTTGATTCGGGAGCCGGCCGAATTGCAAACGGCCGCAAACCCATTTGAGTCCGCGGCGCAGATGGTTTCGTCCGAAATGCTCGCGTTGGGAGTCGATCTTTCGGGCGAGAAGCGCGAGCCGCTCTCCGATGCCGAGCTCCTCGAGATGGCTTACTACGAAAAGGCCGAAGAGAGGGGGCTGCTGTGAGCGATTCGGATACATCGTCTCGTGCACTGATGGTCGTGGTCGACACGAACGTTTGGGTCGACTACTTCGTTGCCGATCGCTCGGGGCATGAGGACGCTGTCGCATTCGTTAACGCCGCTTGGGAGGCGTCGGTGCAGCTCCTGTATCCTGTCGGCGCGCTCCAAGACGTCTTTGCGATTCTGATCATGGAGCTCAAGCGCGGGGCGCGCAAAGTTCAGGAAGTGGACGAGGCCTGCATGGGTGCCCTGCGCAGGATCGCATGGGGGTGCGTTGACGCCCTGCGCGAGGGGGCGGTTGCAGTCGGCGCCGACGAGTCAGATGTCTGGTTTGCCAGCAAGTACCGCAAGCTCAACTGGGATCTTGAGGACAACATGGTCCTTGCCGCGGCCAAGCGCGCGGGAGCCGATTACCTCGTGACGAGCGACCGGGTTCTTATCTCCAAGTCGAACGTAGCGGCGCTGCGCCCCGCCGACATGGCGGCCTTGCTCGAGGAGGTTGACACCGGAGCGCTGGCGTAAGGTCGCCGCTCCGGCGCTTGTTCTCCGTGCTCATCACGCGCGTGGTCATGCCGTCATGGGCGGCGGGCCCGCTGCCTACGGGCGCAGGTACTTGGTTCCGCGGCCCGCTCCGCGCTTGACGACCAGCCCGCGGCTGACGAGCGCTTCGAGCGCGCCCAGAGCTCGCGCACGGCTGAGTCCGGTTGCCTCTTCCAGTTCCGCGCGGGTGAGAATCTCGCCGTTGGAGAGCGACTTGAGCACGCGGTACTCCTCGTTTGAACCCGAGAACGCGTCGAGGGCGGGGAGCGTCACGGTCACGATGCCATCGAGTACCTCGAATGTCGGTTGGCTCACGGAGCCCCGGTAGGAGCGGCGTATCCGCTCCACCCCGGTTCCGAACTTTTCGATGTAGCCCAGCTTGAGAAACGTTTCCGCAACGACCGGGTTCCTCAGCACCGAGATCTGACCGTGCAGGTATTGCTCGACCGAGAGCCCGGGCGGCAGGCTGCCGGGCGATGTGATCGTGGCGCGATCGTCGTACATGGCCACCTGCACGTTTGCCCGCACGTCCCACGTTCGGTGCACGAGTGCGTTGGCGACGGCCTCGCGGAACGCCTCCGACGGGATGCGCTCGCCGCGCACGCGCTCCATGCCCTCGACCTGCTCATAGCAAAAGTAGCGCTCGAACATGCGGGTCGCGCTGTCTGCCTGGGTAAGCGCAGAGGCTCCAACGCACGCTTCGCGATCGAGAATCATGTCCTCGGAGCCGCCGAAGCGCACGCAATCGATGCCGGGGAATTCGTTCTCGTCTGCCAGGATCGCGGCGGCGTTGGTGTAGCCGTCCCTGCCGAGCAGCCGCAGCGTTCGCATGATGTCGTCTGTGAGGTTCGAGATTCCGAGCTTTTCGCTCATTTTGGCTTCGAGCGCCTCAAAAGTCAGGTTTTGTTCCGAGGCCGGGAGCATGTCGAACGTCAGGTTGCTGCCCTCGAGCGTCAGCCGGCCGTATTCCAGGCGGTCGACCTCTACCGTTGCGGAATCGTTCCTTCGGTAGGCCTTGCCCTTGCTGCGGTACGGCTTGTTGCGTCCCTCGTAGACCGTCAGCGTCACCGTCTTGTCGGCCTCGTCGATTTCGATGGAGTAGCGCGGTGCGGGGTCGAGGCTGTCGTTGATCATGTTCTCGATGCGCAGGCATGCCGCCATCGGGTCGTCGATGCCCACGACGGCGCCGCCGTCGTCGATGCCGAACACGATCTTGCCGGTCCCGTAGTTGGCGTACGCGCTCACTGTTTTGAGGAACGTCGGCGAGACGCTCTCTTTGTATTCCATCGTCGGGTTCTCGCGGACGGGCATTGTGCCACCTCGCTCTGCTCAGTTTCGTCTTGATTCCGTACGATTATAGGACGAAAGCGCTTAATCGTACGGAATGAATCGTACGATTCCGTTTTTCGTACGCCAGAATCCGTACGATTTGGCTTTTCGTACGGCAAAATTCGTACGATTCTGCTTTTCGTACGACTTTGCGTCCGAATCGCGTACGAAAAAAAGACGAAACGACGTGGATGGTCTCGTCCGAGATGCTCGCCCTGGGTGTCGGTCTTTCGGGCGAGAAGCCGCTCTCCGATTCCGAGCTTCTCGAGGCGGCCTATTACGAAAAGGCCGAAGCGAGGGGTCTCGACGCTATTTGAGTGGGTCTCCGTTGGCTCGGGCTGCCTTGAGTTGGCGGCGGCGTTTTGAGGTGAGGAGCTTCACGATGTTCAGGCCCTCGGCGTGGCAGCGCGCAAAGAGCGGCGCGTGCCAGCCGTGCTCGTCGATCTCTTTGTCGACCGCGTGCTTGAGCGCGGGCCAGCTCTCTAGGAGCGCAACGACGCGCTTTTTGCCCGTGGCCGCCTGCTCCTCGGGGTAGTACGTGCGCGCGAGCTCGGCCACCGTGGCGCCGTCCTTCAAGAAGGCCCGGCGCAGCTCGTCGCGCTTGGTGCCCACGCGCTCGTTGTGCGCGGCGTCGCGGCAGTCGTTGCTGCAGTAGTTCTTCTCGGGGCCGCGGCGGCCCGTCACCGAGAACGCGCGCCCGCAGCGCACGCAGTACTTAACGCGCACGGCGCCCAGGTTGCACGAGAAGTCGTACCACAGCCACGAGAGATAGCTCCTGAACGAGAGGTAGCCGGTGGCGTCGCCCGCCGAGAACACGTCCACGTAGGCGTCGCCCAAGTGTGCGGCCACGAGCGCGCGCACGAGCGAGGCGAGCTGCGGCAGGTCGTCCTCGCCGATCGGCTCGGCGTGTCCCAGGAGCTCTTCGGTGTCCAGGCGGTAGTCGCCCTCATCTTCTGTGCTGGCTACAGCGCTGGCCGCGGTATCTGCGTTGGTGGCGGTGCTTGTCGTGTTGGCTGCGGCGTCGGCGTTGGCTGCAGCGCCGGTCGTGCCGGCAGCGGTGGCGGTCCCGGCCCCGGCTGCGGCGGTCGTTCCGGCGGCGCCGGCTGCCGCATCAGCCGTGCTTGCGGCACCGGCCGTAGGACCGGCGTCCGTATCAACCCCGACAGCCCCGGCAGTACCAGCGCCGGCAGCCGCGTCGGCCGTGCTTGCAGCATCGGCCCCGGCTGCGGTCGTTCCGGCGGTCCCGGCAGCCGCGCCGGCTGCGCTACCCCTGCTGCTCACACCACGCCCAGCCCCCGCAGCCTCCGTCTCCTCGTCCAGCAGCAGGCGCTCGCGGGCCTCGCGGTCCACCGCTGCCGAGAGGTTCAGCGCCTGGCTGAGCAGGCGGTAGTCCGACGCCGTGATCTCGTGGTCGAACGACGCGAGCGAGACCTCAACGTTTCCGTCCTGCTCGGGATCGCCCAAGATGAACGCGTAGTTGATGCGCCCCTTGGTCTCCTCGCGGCGGATGAACCGCGGCACGCCCAGCCACGCGCCGTAGTCGGCGTCGAGCGGTCGCGCGATCGTGAACAGGTCGAACCCCGAACCGGTCTGCGGGTTGTCCACGCGCCAGCGCACCATGTTGCCCAAAACCGTCGGCACGGCCGTGGGCGGCAGCGACCCGTTGGCGCACTCCTGCATCACCACGGCGAGGTTGGCCATCACCGCCGCGGACGACCACAGGCCCACGGGCTCCTCAAAGGGCCGGGCGGGGTCGACCTCGTCCACCTCGCCGCCGTAGGCGTAGGGCTCGCGGGCGATGAGCGGCCCGTGCGCGGCGGCAAAGCCAACAAGGCCCGCCGCCTCCACCTGGAGCTGCAGGTTTGTAGTGTCGCTGTTCGGCTGGCTTTCGTCGCTCGGCGCGGCGGCGCGCACGGTGGCGCAGGCCGAGAGGTCCACGAGCGTCATGGCCGCGCGCCCGCGCACGGCGTCGGTTTGCGCCCCGCCGACGGCAAAGCGGTCGACCTTCGTGGGCGGCAGGGCGTTGAATTCCAGCGAGCACATCTGCCGCGCGTCGCAAGACTCGCCCTCCACGGAGAGCGGCCGCGCCGAGGCGATGGGCACGGCGCCATCGGGCCTGCGCGTCTGTGCAAAAGCATCGCTCGGCATGGGCACTCCTTTTTAACCGGGTCAAAACAGCGTTATGCAAGTAGAACCAAGCATACCGCGCCCGCCGCAACCGTGCCCCCGCGGCTTTGCCACATCGCCCAAAACGACGAAGGCGCTCCGCGGCGCCGCCGGAGCTCCTCGTCTCCCGCGGCGCCTCTACACCTCGTTCAGCAAAAAGGCCATGTAGAGCGGTAGCGTCAACACGGGGCCGGTTCGGCCCACATTGAGGTCGGCGAGTTTGATGGCGCTCTCAACGTGATACTTCTCGGGGTGCTTGAGGACGGTCTTGAGG
>CAVDTO010000105.1:0-6990 GCA_963611895.1 bacterium | reverse complement strand
GCCAAGGCCGCAGCCGAGGCAGCCGCCGAGGCCGCTGAGTCCACCGAGGAGTAACGACCTTGTCCGAGATTGAGACCGATCAGCTCGAGGGCGAAGAGATGCTCTCCGATCGCATCGCCGATCTTGTCGAGTACCTCGTCGTCCAGATCGTCGACGATCCCGACTCGGTGAGCCTCGAGGTCATCGACGGTGACGACGCGTCCACGATCGAGGTCAGCCTCGCCGAGGGCGATGTCGCCAAGGTGATCGGCCGTCGCGGTCGCACGATCAAAGCCATCAGGACCCTCGCTCGCGCGCTCGCCGCGCGTCTCGGCACCGCTGTCGAGGTAGAGGTTCTCGGTTAGGCCGTGCGCACGTACAAAAATATCGCCCGCGTGGTAAAGACCCACGGGCGCCGAGGGGAAGTTCTCGTAGAAGCGCTACGGGGGCTTCCTCTTCTTGTGGAGGAGGGCATGGATATCGCCCTCACGCCGCCCGCGCTCAAGCGCGACCGCTTCTCGCGGGTAGAGGCCGTGGGCGATGCCGGCGACTGCCTCCGCGTGAAGTTCCGCGGCATCGACTCGCTCGAGGATTCCGAGAAGATCGTTGGCTGCTACCTGCTCGCCCGCGAGAACGACCTCGACCTGGGCGCCTTTGATGTTGCATACAACGACCTGATCGGCCGTACCGTCGAGGACGCGCGCTACGGCGAACTCGGCAACATCGCGGAGGTCATCGAGACCCCGGCAAACGACGTCTGGTCCATCGAGGGGCCCTACGGGGAGGTTCTCGTTCCCGTCATCGACCAGGTGGTTTCCGAGATTCCCGATGAGGGACCGATCCGCATCGCCGTCATGGACGGCATCATCGACGCGCCGGCACCCGAGGAGGACGCATGCTGATCGAGACGCTCTCGGTCTTTCCCGAGATGTTCGAACCCGTCATGTCGACCTCCATCCTAGGCCGCGCCCGCACGGCCGGCCTTTTTGATTTTAAGGCCTACGACCTGCGCGACTGGACCCACGACCGGCACCGCACCGTAGACGACGCGCCCTTTGGCGGGGGAGCGGGCATGCTCATGAAGCCCGAGCCCATCGTCTCGGCCATCCGCTCCATCTCGGAAACGGGGCCGCGGCCGCACGTGGTGTTCTTCACGCCGTGCGGCGACAGGTTCGACCAGAAGGTCGCCGAGCGCCTTGCCGCCGAGGAGCGCCTGCTCTTCGTCTGCAGCCGCTACGAGGGCGTCGACGAGCGCGCGTACGACCTGGCCGACGAGCGCCTCTCCATAGGTGACTACGTGCTCACCGGCGGCGAGCTCGCGGCCATGGTCGTCTCCGACGCCGTCATCCGCCTCATACCGGGGGCCCTCGGCGACGAGATGAGCAACGTCGACGAGTCGTTCGCCACGGGCGAGGGCGGCGGCCTTTTGGAGTACGCCCAGTACACGCGCCCCGCCGAGTTCGAGGGCAAGCGCACGCCCGACGTGCTGCTCTCGGGCGACCACGCCAAGATCGCCGCCTGGCGCCGCCGGAACTCCATCGAGCGCACCTGCCGCTGGCGCCCTGATCTCATCGAGACGGCGGATCTGAACCCCGAGGAGCGCGCCTATGCGGAGGAGCTCCTGAGCCGCTCTACGGCCGAAGACCCCACCTGCGAGTAGCCGAAAGACGCATTGGAGGCATTCATGTCACAGCAGAATTCGATCCTGAGGAGCATCCTCGAATGGGTCGGCGTCATCGTGGTCGCGCTGCTCGCGACCTTCCTCATCCGCACCTTCGTGATCGAGCCCTTCGTCGTGCCGACCGGCTCCATGGAGACCACCATCGAGATCGGCGACCAGGTCCTGGCCCAAAAGGTCTCGCTCGAGATGGGCCAGCACGTGAGCGCCGGTCAGATTGTGGTCTTCCATAACCCCGACACCACCTCCGAGCACGACGTGCTCATCAAGCGCGTGATCGCCACGGCCGGCCAGACCGTCGACATGCAGGACGGCAAGGTCTACGTGGACGGCCAGGAGCTCGACGAGTCCTATACGCAGGGTTCGAGCTACCCGCTCGACTCCCAGGCCGCGGGCGTCTCCGTCAGCTACCCCTACACGGTGCCCGAGGGCTGCGTGTGGGTCATGGGCGACAACCGCGAGAACTCCGCGGACTCGCGCTACTTCGGACCGGTGAGCGAGAGCGACCTCATCGCCGTGGCCGTCCTACGCTACTGGCCCGCAGACCGCATCGGCACCCTCTAGGGTTCCGCTCTTTAGAGTAAACTTACGACCGTATTGACCATGAACAAAGGGGGATTAAGCGGCATGGACGCTTCCACGCTTTCGTTCCAGGACATGATCCTGCGGCTCCAGCAGTACTGGGGCTCCCAGGGTTGCGTCATCCTGCAACCGTACGACTCCGAGGTCGGAGCCGGCACCTTCCACACCGCCACGGCGCTCCGCTCGCTCGGGCCCGACTCCTGGCGCACCTGCTACGCGCAGCCCTGCCGCAGGCCGGCCGACGGCCGCTACGGCGAGAACCCCAACCGCATGCAGCACTACTACCAGTTCCAGGTGCTCATCAAGCCCTCGCCGGTGAACGCCCAGGA
This sequence comes from bacterium, assembly GCA_963611895.1. GTDB lineage: Bacteria > Actinomycetota > Coriobacteriia > Coriobacteriales > Coriobacteriaceae > Collinsella. The sequence goes on along the minus strand of CAVDTO010000105.1, from coordinate 4,422 downwards.
GCTCTATCTCGAGTCGCTCGCAGCCATCGGCCTCGACCCCAACGACCACGACGTGCGCTTCGTCGAGGACGACTGGGAGAGCCCGACGCTCGGCGCCTGGGGCCTTGGCTGGGAGGTCTGGCTCAACGGCATGGAGGTCACGCAGTTCACCTACTTCCAGCAGGTGGGCGGCATCGAGGTCGACCCGGTCCCCGTCGAGATCACCTACGGCCTCGAGCGCATCGCCATGTACGCCCAGGGCGTCGACTCCGTCTACGACCTAGTGTGGAGCTACCTGCCCGACGGCACCGCCATGACCTACGGCGACGTGTTCCTCGAGAACGAGCGAGAGTTCTCGGCCTACAACTTCGAAGTCGCAGACGTCGAGATGATGCGCCAGAAGTTCGACGACTACGAGCGCGAGTGCCACAGCTGTCTCGACCGCGGCCTGCCGCTGCCGGCCTACGACTGCGTCATGAAGTGCAGCCACGCGTTCAACCTGCTCGACGCCCGCGGGGCCCTCTCGGCCCTCGACCGCGCCAACTACATCCTGCGCGTGCGCGCCGTCGCCAAGGCCTGCTGCGAGTCGTACCTCGAGCACGTGGCCGCAAAGAACGAGAACGCAAACGCCGAGGGCGAGGTGGCCTAACGATGTCTGAGACCAAGGACTTTCTGTTCGAGATCGGCTGCGAGGAGATGCCCTCCGCGCCGCTGAACAACGCCGTGGCGCAGCTCGGCAAGCTCATCGCCGCAGGCCTTGACGAGGCCGGCCTCGCGCACGGAGAGGTGCGCGTCGTTTCGAGCCCGCGCCGTCTGGCCGCGCTCGTGGCCGATGTCGCCACCTCCACCGAGGAGATCCACGAGATCAAGCGCGGCCCCGCCGCCCAGATCGCGTTCGACGAGAACGGCGCGCCCACCAAGGCCGCGGCCGGCTTTGCCCGCAAGTTCGGGCTCGATGCAGCCGAGCTCGTGCGCCGCGTGGACGACGACGGCCGCGAGTACGTGTTCGCCGAGAAGAACGTGCCCTCTCGCGAGGCCGCCCCGATCCTCTCCGCGCTCTGCGAGAAGACCATCGCGGGCCTGCAGTGGCCGAACTACCGCAGCCAGCGCTGGGGCTCCGAGCACGCCTCGTTCGTGCGCCCGGTGCGCTGGATCTGCTGCCTGCTCGGCGCGGACGTCGTGCCCGTGGCTTACGCCGACGTGACGAGCGGCAACACCACCCGCGGGCACCGCGTGCTCGCCCCCGGCGATCATGTGGTTGCGAGCGCCTCTGATTACGAGACCGTGCTCGAGAAGGCCGGCGTCCTTTCTGCCGAGCGCCGCCGCGAGGTCATCCTCGAGGGCATCGCCAAGATCGAATCGGAGCGCGCGGGTGCGCATGTCGACACCCCCAAGAAGGTCCTCGACGAGGTCGTGAACCTCTGCGAGTGGCCGACCGTTCTCGTAGGCCGCTTTGACGAGGAGTTCCTCAAGGTCCCGCACGAGATCATCTGCGAGTCGATGCTCACGAACCAGCGCTACTTCCCGATCTACGACGCCGAGGGCAAGCTCACCCGCGAGTTCGTGATCGTCTCGAACACCAAGCCCGAGAATTCCGAGCGCGTGATCGACGGCAACGAGCGCGTCGTGCGCCCGCGCCTCGACGACGCCAAGTTCTTCTACGAGGAGGACCTCAAGGTCTCGCTCGACGAGTTCCGCGAGCGCCTCTCGCGCGTGAACTTCCAGGAGAAGCTCGGCAGTGTCCTTCAGAAGTCCGAGCGCATCGAGCAGCTCGCCCTCGAGATCGCCCGCGCCTGCCGCTTCAGCGCCCAGGTGAGCGCCGACTGCGCGCGCGCCGCGCACCTCTGCAAGGCCGACCTCGTCTCTAACGCGGTTGTGGAGTTCACGAGCCAGCAGGGCGTCATGGGCGGCTACTACGCCAAGGCGGCAGGGGAGACCGACGAGGTCGCCTCCGCCATCCGCGACCACTACCGTCCCCGCTTTGCGGGCGACGAGCTGCCCGAGGGCAACGCCGGCTGCGTGGTCGCCGTCGCCGACAAGCTCGACACGATCGCCGGTATTTTCGCCATCGGCGAGCCGCCGACCGGCTCCTCCGACCCGTACGCGCTCCGTCGCGCCGCGATCGGCGTCATCAACATCCTGCGCAGCCGCCTCGCCATCGACGTGGCCCCTCTGATCTCCTTCGCGCTCGACCTGTATGCCGAGCAGGGCATCGAGTTCGAGAAGACTGAGGTAGAGAAGGCCGTCCGCGAGTTCTTCCGCGGCCGCCTGGTGAGCATGGCCAAGGACGAGCGCGTCCCCGCCGACACGGTGGCCGCCGTCGCCGACGTCGACATCATCGCACCCAAGGCGTTCTTCGACCGCTGCGCCGCACTCGATGCCGCGCGCGAAGAGGATCCCGAGACCTTCGAGAACCTCGCCACGGCCTACGCCCGCGCCGCACACATCGCCAAGCCCGAGCTCGGTTGCGACTTCGACCGCGCACTCATGGGTGATGCCGAGCTTGCCCTGGCAGATGCCATCGAGGCCGGCTCCGCCAAGCTCGCCGACGCCCTTTCTGCCGAGGACTACCGCACCGCGTTTGCCGCCCTCGCCGAGCTGCGCGCGCCCATCGACCGCTTCTTCGACGAGGTAATGGTCATGGACAAGGACGAGCGCCTGCGCGACAACCGCCTCAGGCTCCTCAACCGCTTCGAGCGCGTCTTCGCAGAGCTCGCGAACATCGGGGAGCTTGCGCGAAAGAAGTAACCTCGAACCCGCAGAGGATCAATCATGGATTGCCCGGGTGCCGTACCGACGAGAGCGTCGACTACGGCACCCGGGCAACTTCGTGAGGGGACGTACGGGACCTCGCGCCTGCCCAAGGTCCATGGCGCGGAGCAGGATCCGTGCTCCCCGTACCGCGTGCCCGTCGCGCGCCTCGCGGCGGCCCAGGCTAAACTTGCGGATTCTTCGGAGTCGTAGAGATGCTGCGGCGTGCCCGGTGCAACTCTGTTACATTGCACGTGAAAGTTAACGCACAGCCTGCAGCTCGTTAACTTCCGATGGGGCCCGTGCTCGGAACACGGGCCCTTTTGTATTTTCCGCCATGGTCAAAAAAGTTCTTGCGGGCCCGTTACGTGCGTGTATACTCATTTTCGTTTGTTCAACTACGTGTCGGCCAGCCTGGTGCGGCACCTCTAGAAGAGTAAGGAATGCAAATGGATTACATCCGCGCAATCGAGCGCCAGCAGATCCGCGAGGACATCCCCGAGGTCCGCGTTGGCGACAACGTCAAGGTGCACTACCGCATCAAGGAGGGCGAGCGCGAGCGCGTCCAGGTCTTCCAGGGTGACGTCATCCGCATGGCCGGCGCCGGTGCCCGCGAGACCTTCACGGTCCGCAAGATCTCCTTCGGCGTTGGCGTCGAGCGTACCTTCCCGCTTCACAGCCCGAAGATCGCCAAGCTCGAGGTTCTTCGCCACGGCCGCGTCCGTCGCGCCAAGCTGTACTACCTCCGCGACAAGGTCGGCAAGGCCGCCCGCATCCCGGAGAAGCGCTAATCCGCGCCGAGATTCCTTTTGGACTCGTGAGCCGCCCTCCGGGGCGGCTCTTCTTGTAAAGGAGCCCCTTATGGCGAACATGACCAGCTCGGCATCCGCATCTCAGGTTGCCGGCGAGCTCGCGAGCGCGACCGTCGAGGAGATCCCCTCGCTCGTGGCCCATTACTCCGAGGATCCGCGCACGCAGGTGAAGAAGGCCTGCGAGCGGGCGCAGAGGCGCTACGACCGCGAGATGACCGAGCGCGGGCGCGTCGACGGCATGTACGAGCTCATGCGCGAGCTCGGGGGAGAGGGCGTCGTCGTGGGCGTCGACGAGGTCGGCAGGGGTTCGGTGGCGGGCCCCCTCACGGTCTGCGCGGTCTGCCTGCCCGATACGCCCCGCATCTGGGGACTCAACGATTCCAAGAAGCTCACGCCCGCAAAGCGCGAGGCCCTCGCGGTCCAGATCTCGGATGCGGCCCGCGCGATCGGCATCTGCCATATCGCGCCCGAGCGCATCGACGAGATCGGTATGGCCCGGGCGCTCCGCGAGGCCGTGGCCGGTGCCGTGGCCGATACAGGGCTTACCCCCGACTGCGTGCTTATGGACGGAAACCCGCTCGGTGCGGTCCCCAACGAGCGCGACGTCGTCAAGGGCGACGCGAAGATCGCCTGCATCGCGGCCGCGTCCATCGTGGCCAAGGTCACGCGCGACGAGATGATGGTCGAGTACGCGAGCGAATACCCCGCCTACCACTTTGCCGAGTCAAAGGGCTACGCCTCCGCGGAACACATCGCTGCCATCAAGGAGCGCGGGCTCAGCCCCATTCACCGCGTGAGTTTTTGCGGAAACTTCCTGGAGACCGAGCGCCTGTTCTAAACGCCGGCGCATAGGGTTCTCCTTGCCGCAATGCCCCTGACC
>CAVDTO010000104.1:0-6996 GCA_963611895.1 bacterium | reverse complement strand
GATCCCGCTCGCGCGCGTCGACATCTTCTTGAACGAGGAGACGGGCGCCTACAAGTTCTGCGAGCTCAACACCGACGGCAGCGCCGGTATGGTCACGACCGACGAGGTGAACCGCGCCATCGAGCAGACGCCCTCGTGGCAGGCGTTCGCCGCGGCGCACCCCGAGCTCGCGACCTTCAATATCTGCGACGCCTGGCTCGACGCCCTGCTCGCGACCTATGCCGACTGGCATGCGCGGCGCGATGCGGACGAGGCCGCGGAGAAGGCCACCAACCCCGGCTCCCCCAACACGGCCGCTCGCGACGGCAAGGACAACTGCTCCGACGCCACTGTGGACGCCGTGCCCGCCACTGTCGCGATCGTCGACTACGCCGAGAGCCTCGACGCCGAGGACGCGGAGCACTTCATCGAGCTCTTGCGCGCCCGCGGCATCGACGCGCGCTTCGCCGACGTGCGCGACCTCACGATCGCCACGGACCCCGCATCCGGCCTCCCCCGCCTTGCCGACGCGCACGGACCCATCGACTGCGTATGGCGCCGCGCCGTCACGGGCGAGCTCTGGGAGAAGCCCTGCGAGGGCCGCGCCGCGCTCATCCGGGCCGTGCGCGAGAACCTCGCCTGCATCGTCGGTGGCTTTCGCACCTGGCCCTGCGCCACCAAGACGCTCTTCGCCCTTCTCTGGAGCGATGCCGCGCGCAGCGTCCTCGCGCCTGAAGAGCTCGCGTTCGTACGCGAGCACATCCCCTATACGGAGCGGCTCGGGCTCGCCACGGACCTTGCGCGCTTTGCCGAGAAGGACCGCTGGATCGTCAAGCCCGCGGGCGGCTACAACTCCGTCGGCGTGGTCGCCGGGCTCGACGCCTCGCCCCAAAAGTGGGCGCGCGCCCTCGAGCACGCCGCGCGCGGCGGCGGCATCGTGCAGGAGTACGCCCCGCAGTACGCAACGCCCTGCCTGCGCGGCACGCTCGTCGACGGCCCGCACCGCGGAAAACCCGAGCCCGGCACGACCGACGAGCTCGGGTTTGCGCCCGCCCTCAACATGGAGGGCCTCTATGTGCTGAACGGCGCCTTCGCGGGCGTCTACACGCGCGCGGGCTTTGCCAACACCATCGGCGAGTGGACGAGCCGTCTCAACCTCGGCTGCTTCTACGAGGCGCGCTAACGCCGGTTTGGCCGCGAGCGCAGACCGCCCTTTACCGAGAAACCCCCTGCAACAGCCGGCGCCATCGAGCGCCTGGTGTTGCAGGGGGTCGCTTCGCAGTCGCCCAGAAGACAGGCGAAATCCCTCTAGAGCGTCTCGCCGCCGAAAATTCTGGCATCGCGGGTGAGCCGGTTCCAAGTGCCCCAGGTCGCCCCGAAAGAGGAGCGCCGCGTACTCTATGTACGCAAGCGACGGCTTGAGGGGCGAGATGGGGTGCTTGGGGCCGGCGAAGCACCTACTTGCAGCGGGCCTTGGGCTGCTGCTGGGTGATGCAGTGGATGTTGCCGCCGCCGTAGATGACCTCGCGGGTCATGATGCCGATGACCTCGCGGTCGGGATAGGCGGCCTGAATGTCCTTGAGCGCCTGCTCGTCGTTGGGGTCGCCGAACTGCGGAACCAGCACGGCGCCGTTGATGGGCAGGAAGTTGAGGTAGCTCGGCTCAAAGGCGTCCTCGGGGGTACGCGGCAGCACGCCCTCCACCGGATCGATGGTGCTGGCCTCCTCCTCGGTCATGTACACCGAGGTCGCGGGCATGATCACCTTGTGGACCTTGAGCTTGCGGCCCTTGGCGTCCGTGGCCTCGGAGAGCGTCTTGTAGGCCTCCTGGCACTCCTTGTAGAACTTATGGTCGGGGTCGTCGGTCCACATGCAGCAGACCTCGCCGGGCGCGCTGAAGCAGGCGACGTCGTCAACGTGGCCGTTGGTCTCGTAGGGGTCGATGCCGTCCTTGATCCAGATGACCTTCTCGATGCCGAGGTACTCCGAGAGCTTCTCCTCGATCTGCTCCTTGGTGTACTGCGGGTTGCGGTCCTCGTTGAGCAGGCACATCTCGGTGGTGACCACGGTGCCCTGGCCGTCGCAGTTGAACGAGCCGCCCTCGAGGATGTAGTCCTCCGGGCGATAGCGGGTGACCTGCTCGAGCTGCGCGATCTGCAGGCCGATGGAGGCGTCCTTGTCCCACGGGAAGTAGAGGCCGTCGATGAAGCCGCCGTAGGCGTTGAAGTGGAAGTGCGAGAGCGCGACCTCGCCGTTGTCGTTCACGAGGAACGCCGGACCCGGGTCGCGGATCCAGGAGTCGTTGTACTCCATGTGGATGACGCGCACGTTCTCAACGCCGTCGAAGATCTCGCAGACCGCGGGGAAGTCCTCGGCGTTCACGCCCACGGTGATGGGCTGGAAGCGCGCGACGGTCTTGATGATCTCGGTGAAGACCTTCTGGGCGGGCTTGGCGCCGCAACGCCACACGTCGGAGCGGTGCGGCCACATGATCCAGGTGCGCTCCTGCTCCTCGTACTCGCCGGGCATGTAGAACCCGTCCTTCTTGGGCGTGGACTCGTTCTCGTAGATGGTCTTCATGGCAAGCTCCCTTCGTGGAACCCTTGATCTGACGCCTTCATCTTCGCCCGCGGGGCACGCGCGCTCAATGGGCCTTGGCGGCCCTTTCGCCGACCGGGAGTCTCCTTTTGGCTAACCTAAAGTTCTAGTGGCGCGGCGGGCGTGGCATACTGCCGGGGAGACGAAAAGGAAGGCCCATGACGCTAAGCGATAAAACGGTTGCAGACACCCTCGAGAACGCCGACTGGGAGCAGGTGTGCGCGTTCGCTCTTTGGATGCACGAGGCCGAAAGCGTCGAGGAGCTGCAGCGCGGGACGCTCGACCGCCTGGGTGGGCTCGTCTGCCACCGCGTGTCGATGTTCGACCTCATCGAGCTCGACGAGCAGGGCGGCGTCCGCTACGTGAATCCGCTCAGCACCACCATGGAGCCCGCGGCGCTCAGCGAGTACTACCGCCACTACGCCGCGCAGGACTACACCACGTGGAGCTTTGATCTGCACGAGGTCAACGTCTACCGTGACCTCGACCTCGTGGACGTGGCCCGCCGCGACGCCACGCCCATCTACCGCGAATGGATGGAGCCGCAGGGGGTCTATTTCGGCTGCACGGCCACGCTCGCGCACGGCGGCGTCCCGCTCGGCACGATCACGCTCTTCCGCGAGCGCGCGGCGGGCGACTTCTCCCCGCGCGAGATGCGCATGCTCAAGGAGGCCGCGCGGCACGCGAGCGCGGCCCTCGCGCGCATCCTCACCGGCGCCGCCTGCGAGGGCGACCGCGCCGGGCGTGAAAACGGGAATCGCACGAAAGGCGGCACCGATGCCCAGGAGCTCGCCGCCTCGCACGGGCTCAACCCGCGCGAGGGCGAAGTGCTCGAGCTCATGTTCGCCGGCCACACCAACCGCGAGATGGCCGAAGCGCTCTTCATCTCGGAGAGCACGGTCAAAAAGCACGTCAACGCCGTGTACCGCAAGCTCGGCGTGCGCAACCGCATGGAGCTCGCGGGGCTTTTGCGCTAAGACGGGGCGGCAAGCCGAGCATCCAGGCAATCGCGCGTTCGCAAGCTAGGCCCAGAGCCGATTACCCCGCCACGGCACGTGCCCGTTCCACCTAACGGATGAATCTTCGTGCTCGCCAACAACTCTGACCGCGCATCGAAAAAAAGCGGGCGGCCCCCAAACGGAGGCCGCCCGCTTTGCATGAGCATCGAGCTCGGCACGAGGCGTTCGCAAGCGCGAACCCTTACGGCCCTACTCGGCCGCCTTGAGCGTGTCGAGACGCTTCATCTCCTTGGCCGCGAAGGCGAGGGAGACGAGGCCGGTGATGACGTCGGCCACCACGAGCGCCCACCAGATGCCCTGCACGCCCATCATGTTGCCGAGCAGGTACATGAGCGGCACGGAGCAGATCACGTAGCGGAGCAGGCCCATGACGGTGGCGATGCCGATCTTCTCGACCGTCTGGAAGTACGTGCTCATGGTCATGGCCAGGTAGCCGAAGAACACGGCGAGCAGCACGATGCGCGTGGCGCTCACGGTGACGGCGAGCAGCTCGGGCGAGCTGCCGGCAAAGAAGGCGCACACCGGGTTGGCGGCCGCCCAGAGCACGACCTCCACCACAAGAATCGTGACGACCTGGTACTTGAGCGTGCACGAGATGGCCTCCTTGAGGCGCGCCCACGCCTTGGCGCCGGCGTTGAAGGCGGCGATGGGCTGCAGGCCGTACGAGAAGCAGTTGGCGACCATCATGGTGATGTAGAGGATGTAGCCGTTGAGCACGCCGAAGGCGCCGATGTAGAGCGAGCCCATGTCGCCGCCGAGCTGGCCGAGCAGCGAGTTGGCGACGGTGTTGAACACGAAGGTCGCGCCCTGCACCAAGAAGAACGGGATGCCCGTCTTGATGATCTGGCCGCAGATGCCGAAGTCGAACTTGAGGTCGGCGAGGCTGATCTTGAGCTGCGACTTCTTGCCGTCGAGGTACCACAGCACGCCCACGGCCCAGATGCCGATGGAGAGGCCGTAGTACACGCCGGCGCCCATGACGCCGAGCTTGAGCACGAACGTGGAGAGCGCGAGCCACACGATGGCCACGACGGCCGAAACGGTCATGAGGTTGGCGCCGAGCTGCGGCTTCTCGTCGACGCGCATGACGGCGGTGATCATCTGGCCGATGACGGTGAGCGGCAGAAGCACCGCGAAGGTGCGCACGCCGGCCACGGTGTCGGCCATGATGTCGGGGGTGGCGCCAAAGAAGGCGCAGATCGGCTCGGTGAACACGGCCATGACGACCGCGAGGACGACCGAGACGATGGTCGTCAGCCAAAAGCCCTGGCTGAAGGCACGGCTCGCGCCGCGGGTGTCGCCCGCGCCGAGCAGGTTGCCCACGACGGCGGGAACGCCGGTGCCGAACAGGTTGCCGAACGCGAGGTTGATGTACTCGACCGACATGATGATCGAGACGCACGCCAGGCCGTGGGCGCCGAGGCCCCAGCCCATGACGAGGCCCTCGAGCACGACCATGATGATCTGGGCGAGCATGCCCTGACCGGTGATGACCGTGTACTTGCGCACGAGGCCGGGAATCGGCTCCGTTGCGAATTCGCGGTCTTCCGCGGATTGCGCGGCAGCAGTTTCTTCTGCCATCTGTCTCCCCTTTCCTATGGGTGTATGCAAGGGCGAGCGCGCGACTCTCTATTTGCGGCTTCCGCCCCGGGCACCGAATTCAAGCGCCGCGCGCGGGCCCTCAACATGCGAGTGCGCGCGGCGGCGAGGCTCTTTAGGCCTCGTAGACGGTCTTGCCGCCGATCAAGGTGAGCACGGGCTTGGCCGCGAGGACCTCCGCCGGCTCGCACTCAAAGAGATTGCGGTCGAGCACGCAGATGTCGGCCTGCTTGCCGCACCCGAGCGAGCCCACGCGGTCCTCCACGCCCATGGCGTAGGCGGCGCCGAAGGTGTAGGCGCGCAGGGCCTCGGCCATGGAGATGCGCTCCTCGGGGAACCAGCCCTCGGGGTTCGAGCCGTCCTCGAGCATGCGGAAGACCGCCCCGTAGATCTCTTCCATGGGCTCGAGCCCCACGACGGGGAAGTCGCTGCCCAGATGGATGTTCGCACCCGAAACCAGCAGACTCTTGAGCGGCCAGCTGAGCGCGGCGCGCTCGGGGCCCACGGCGGCATCCTTGGCGAGGTCGGCCATGTCGAGCAGCATGTGCCACGGCTGCATGGCCGGACTGATGCCGAGCTCCGCGTAGCGCGGAAGGTCCTCGGGCTGAACCGTCTCGTTGTGCTCGATGGAGTGACGCAGACCCTTCTTACCATAGAGGCGCTCGGCCTCCTCAAAGCAGTCGAGCACGTGGCGGACCGAGCGGTCGCCGATGGCGTGCAGGCGCACGGCGGCGCCGGCCTCGCAGGCGGCGAGGATGTTCTTGCGCACGCGCTCCGGGTCCTCGGCGGCCTCGCCGCAGGTCTCGGGGGCATTCGCGTAGGGCTCGAGCATCCAGGCGGTGTGGTCGGAGCACACGCCGTCGATGAACTGCTTGAGGCCGTTCCACTCGATGGTCGACCCCGGGAAGCTGTAGGTCTCCTTGATCTCGTCGAGCGTCTTGGTCTCGAGGTCGAACAGGTCGCTGTAGACGAACATGCGCAGCGGGAACTTGCCCGCGCGGCTCAGGTCGGCAAAGACGGCATAGGGGTTCTCGAGGCTCACGAACGTGGGGTTCACCGAACCCACCGAGGTGATGCCGAGGCTCATGGCCATCTTGCAGGTCTTTACGAACGACTCCTTGGCGCGCTCGAGCGGCGGGTTGTAGATGTCCTCCATAAAGACGCCCGTGGCGTTGTTGGAGAGCACGCCCGTGGGCTCGCCGTCCTCGTCCTTGAGGAACTTACCGCCCGCGGGGTCGGGCGTGTCGCGCGTGATGCCCATCTTCTGCATGGCGCAGGTATTCGCGCTGTAGGTGTGCAGGTCGACCTGCTGGAGGTACACCGGACGATCGGAGATGTACTTGTCGATCTCGGCCGCGGAGGGCATCTCGGGCTTTTCCCACTGGAACTGGATGACTTGCACGCCGAGGACCCACTCGTTGTCGGGGTGGGCGTCGGCAAAGGCCACCACGCGATCCATGCACTGCTCAAAGCTCGTGCAGTCGATGAGGTTCACGCAGAAGTCGGGGTCGGTGGTCATCGAGCCCTGGGCGAAGTGCGTGTGCGTGTCGATCAGGCCGGGCATAACGAGCTTATCGCCGAAGTCGCGGACCTCGGTATCGGGACCGATGAACGGCGCCAGGTGAAGGTCGTTGCCGCATGCGACGATCTTGCCGTCGGCGATGGCGACGCCGCCCGAAAAGGGCAGCGAGCCCGTGCCCGTGAACACGGCGGTGGATTTGATAACGAGCTCTGCTTTGTTCATATGAGCCTCCTCGCTCCAAAAACAGACCTGCGCGCGGCCGAATGCCGCGTAAAGCTTG
>CAVDTO010000103.1:0-7013 GCA_963611895.1 bacterium | reverse complement strand
GCCTGGTGTCGTGCTCACGTCTTGTCTTTCTGCTGATGCGGCTTCGGTCCGTTCCGCCAGCTGATCTTGCCCGCGTCGACTGCTCGGCCTATCCGGGCATCCAACACCTATAGGGCGCCCCGCCTGCCGAGTCCGAACGCATCGGGCGCAGCGGCAGGCGGGGCTTCTATCTGCATCGAACTTTACAGAGGGGGAGCCGCATGGCTATCCATATCGTTGAGGAGGCAAACCGCTGCCTCGGTTGCAAGCGGGCGTTCTGCCAGATCAAGGGCTGCCCGGTCCATACGCCGATTCCGCAGGTCATCGACCTGTTCAAGGAACGTCGGCTCGAGGAGGCGGGCGAGCTCCTGTTCGAGAACAACCCCATGAGCGCCGTCTGCTCCATGGTCTGCAACCATTCGGGGCAGTGCGAGGGCTCGTGCGTGCAGGGCCGCAAGGGCTCGCCGATCCACTTCTCGAGCATCGAGAGCTACATCTCCACGGCCTTCCTCGACCGCAAGGAGTGGGTGCGCGCCGAGCCCTGCGGCAAGAAGGTCGCCGTGGTGGGTTCCGGTCCTGCGGGCATCACGGTCGCCATCAAGATGGCCCAGCGCGGGTGCGCCGTCACGGTGTTCGAACAGAAGCCCGAGATCGGCGGCGTGCTCGAGTACGGCATCCCCGAGTTCCGCCTGCCGCGCTCGCTCGTGCAGAAGTACCGCCATGTGATGTGCTCGCTCGGCGTGTGCGTGCGCCCCTCCACCACGATCGGCGGCGCTCTGCACATCGACGACCTCTTGCGTGACGGCTACGACAGCGTGTTCGTGGGCACGGGCACCTGGCGCGCCCGCAAGCTGGGGATTCCCGGTGAGTCGCGCGGCAACGTGCTCTTTGGCATCGACTATCTGGTCGATCCCTCGAGCGTGGCCATCGGCGAGCGCGTGGCCGTCATCGGCGCGGGCAACGTGGCCATGGACGTGGCGCGCACGGCGCTGCGCTCGGGCGCGCGCAAGGTCACGGTCTACGCGCGCTCGCGGCATATCTCGGCTATCGACGATGAGGTGGAGCTTACCGAGCTCGACGGCGCCGAGATCGTCTGCGGCAAGGCCATCCAGGCGATCGACGACAACGGCCCCGTGTTCAAGACGGCCGTCTTCGACGAGGAGAACAACGTGGTGGGCTACGAGGACGAGCTCGACCACGTGGCGGCCGATACCGTGGTGATCGCGGCCTCGCAGGTGCCCAAAGACAAGCTTGTGCTCACCACGGGCGGCCTCGAGACCGACGAGCGCGGCCTGCTCGAGGTCGACGAGGCCGGCATGACCACCGTGCCCGGCGTGTTCGCCGCGGGCGACGTGGTCAACGGCCCGCTTACCGTGGTCCACGCCGTAGCCGGCGCCAAGCTGGCCGTAGAGGGCATGTGCAACTATCTGGGCCTAGCAGGGGAGTAGCGCGCCCGATAGGGCAGCGAGACCCGAACGGGCGAGAAGCCCGAAGAGATAAGAAGGCCGTTCAAACGTTTAGGGCCCCGATTCCAGAATCCAGAATCGGGGCCCTATTGCGCAGCTACGGGACGTGCATCCTGTTACTTGCCGTTCACGATTTTGATGCGGCCCTCGCCGGCGGCGTCGGCGTAGTCCTTGCCGATCTTGCCCCCGAGCGTGCCCTGCAGGTACTGGAGCAGGCACTCGTTGTCCACGCCGATTTGTACCGCGTCGGCGGCGTTCTCGGGCACGGGCATGCTCCAGCCTCCGCTCACCAGCATGCCCTTGGGCATGGCGATGGTGTAGCGGCCCTCGGCCTCGATCTTCTTGCCGTTGAGCTTGGCTGCGGTCACGCGGCGCTTGCCGCTGATGCTCTCGAAGCCGATGGTCGCGGGAGAGACCTTGAGCGGCGACTTGTGGTCGATGCGGACCGTGTAGCTAAAGCCGCGCGAGACCTGCAGCAGGCGCGCTTCGGGCTCGGGGAGCAGCGCGCAGGCGACCTCGAGCACGTCGAGCAGGTGCTGGCCCGAGACCTCGAGCGCGTAGATGCCGCGGTTGCAGGCGAGGGCGTCGAGCACGTTCCTGCGCGTCACGGTTCCGCGGTCGATGTCGGCGCAGATGCCGAACCCGTCGTAGAGCGCGATGTCGCAGGGCGTTCCGGCCTTCTCGGCGGCGTCGAGGATGGCGTCGGCCACCAGGTCGCCGAGGTTCGTCTCACCGAGCCATGTGGCCTGCTCGCCGTCCTTGTTGAGCGCCACGAGGTCCACCTTGGAGCGGCCGACATTCTCGCCGGAGAGCTCGTCGATCTGCTTGTTGAGCTCTTTGACCTTGGCGGCCACCTTGGCGTTCTTGCCCTCCCACGACTCCACGAGCTTGCCCGCAACGCCGAGTGCGACCACCGAGGCCTTGGCCGTGCGCTTTGAGAGGTCGATCTCGAGCCGCGAGATGCCGCTGAACTTGCTGCCCGCCTGCAGGATGGGCACCTTGTTGCCGTCCTTGTTCTTGACGCTCTGCACGTAGGCCTGGTGCGTGTGCGCGTCGATGACCGCGTCGATGCCGTTGGTCTTGGAAACGAGCGTGTCGCTGCGCCAGATCTTGGGGCTCCAGCTCTGCCCGAGGTGGGCGAGGAGCACCACGTAGTCGGCCTTGCCGGTGCTGCGGGCGTCGTCGACGGCGGCCTGAACCGCGTTGTAGAACGCCTCGCCGGTGCTGTCGATGGCGAAGTCGTAGATGAACTCGCCGGCTTCGTTCTTGAAGTTGGCCGAGCTGCCGCGGGACGAGGGCGTGGTGGCGCCCACGAACGCCACGCGGACGGTCTCTTTGCCCGCGGGGTACTCGACGACGTGGTAGGGCTCGAACACGCAGGAGCCGTTGGCGTCGGTGAAGTTACAACAGGTGTAGGCCGCGCCCTCGACGCCCGCGAGCTCAGTGAGCTTGGAGACGCCGTAGTCGAACTCGTGGTTGCCCGGCACGATGACGTCGTAGCCGCAGGCGGCCACGGCCTCGGCGGGGAACTGCCCCCGGCTCAGGCTCGCGGATGGGTTGCCCTGCACGATATCGCCGCTGTCCACGAGGGTCACGAGCTGCTTGCCAAAGCTCGAGCGCTGGTCGGCGGCGTAGTCGGCAAGGGCTGCGTACCCGAGTTTGGTCGCCGGGTTCTCGAACGAGCCGTGGATGTCGTTGGTGCCGAGGATGACGATCTTATTGCCGGAGCCGCTCTTCTTGCTCGCGGCCGCGGCCGTGTTGCTCAGCGGAACCGTGAGGCTCGCGAGCACGGTGCCGGCCCCGGCGACGAATGCTCGGCGCGAAACGTTTTGAATGTCCATGTGACGCTCCCTATGCGGTTGTGCATGGTAAATTCCCTGCGTTTGAGTATAGCGCGGCGGGATTCGTCGACAGATGGGTCATGAAAAAGGCCGGGCACCGCGTTTGATTGCGGTGCCCGGCCTTTGTGGTCTTGTTCAGGCTCTGGCTTAGAGGCCGAGGAGCTCCTTGACCTTGGCGATGATGGCCTCGTCGGTGGCGTTGGCGAAGAAGTACTCCTGGAAGTGCTCGCCGGCAAGGGCGCCCTTCACGAGGTCCTGGTCAATCTCGCCCAGGACGTCGACGAGCGGACGCATGGTCACGGCGCGCACGCCGTCGAGGATCTTCTTGTTGCGCTGCTCGGGCTCGACGCGCTCGGCGGGGTAGCCGTTGCCGGAACCGAAGCCAAAGAGCTTCTCGAAGGTGTACTCGAGGTTGAGCTCCTGGCCCCAGCCGTTCTTGAGGGCGAAGGGCATGGCCACGGCGTTGCCGTCGTTGACCTGGGCGAAGGTGTAGGCGTCCAGCGGGTCGGCCACATGGCCGCAGAGCACGCCGGGGAAGGAGTTGCAGGCGAGCATGGCGCCCTCGCCGGTGCCGCAGCCGGTCACGACGTAGTCGGCGGCGCCGGAGTTGAGCAGCACGGCGGCCAGGATGCCGTTCTGCACGTAGGTGAGCGGCTTGGAGTCGGCGTCGGCGTACATGCCGTAGTTGAACACGGTGTGGCCCATGGGCTCGACGACCTTCTTGAGGGCGGCCTCGATCATGGGGTTCTTGGCGTTCTGGGAGTTCTCGTTGATGAGAGCGATCTTCATGGTTGAAGTTCCTTTCGTATGATGCGGCAACGGCCTTGAGGGGAGTTGCCTTGGGTCCGAAGATTGATATGCCTGCGTGGCTCCTGAATATGCAGTCGCTTTTCTTGAGGCGGTTGGCTAGACGCTTGTTTGCGTTCAGCCAGGTAAACCCATATGTGGGCGACGAGCAGCGAGGGCGCCTGCGGTGCGTCAGATCGCCGCGAAAGAGGAGGGAAGCGTACTTAGGTACGCGACCGACGAATGAGCCGCGAGGTGACGTGCCGCAGGCGGCCGCAGCGATTAAGCCGGCTGTTTGCCGATATAGGCGAGAATGCCGCCGTCGACGTAGAGCACGTGGCCGTTCACGAAGTTCGAGGCGTCGGAGGCCAGGAACACGGCCGGGCCCATGAGGTCCTCGGGCGTGCCCCAACGGGCGGCCGGGGTCTTGCTCACGATGAAGGCGTCGAAGGGGTGGCGGCTGCCGTCGGCCTGGCGCTCGCGCAGCGGGGCGGTCTGCGGGGTGGCGATGTAGCCCGGCCCGATGCCGTTGCACTGGATGTTGGCCTCGCCGAACTCGGAGCAGATGTTGCGGGTGAGCATCTTGAGGCCGCCCTTGGCCGCGGCGTAGGCCGAGACGGTCTCGCGGCCGAGCTCGCTCATCATGGAGCAGATGTTGATGATCTTGCCGTGGCCCTTGGCGATCATGCCGGGGATCACGGCCTTGCTCACGATGAACGGGGCGGTGAGGTCGATGTCGACGACCTGGCGCCACTCCTCGACGCTCATCTCGCACATGGGGATGCGCTTGATGATGCCGGCGTTGTTCACGAGGATGTCGGGGGTGGAGCCCAGATCCTTCTCGATCGCGGCGATGAGCTCGGCGACCTTGGCCTCGTCGGTGACGTCGGCCACGTAGCCCTTGGCCTCGATGCCCATCTCGCGGTAGGCGGCCTCGGCCTCGGCGACCTTGTCGGCGTGGCGGGCGTTGAAGGCGATCTTGGCGCCGGCGCGGCCAAGCGACTCGGCGATGGCGAAGCCGATGCCGTAGGTGGCACCGGTCACGAGCGCGACCTTGCCGTCAAGACGGAACCAATCCATGTTGAACTCTGACATGCTTGTCCTTTCAAAGAAAACGATAACCTTAACGAAATCGGTTTCATTACCATGCATAAGTATAGGATTCGAGCGCACTCGGATGTGTGGGGCGTGCGCATTTAGGTGAACGTTCACTAATCAACCGCGAACGTCGGTTGCGGTGCCCTGCTATAGGTCGCTATACGTTGCTATACCTTTTTATACTTTGTTATACGTTGCTATATCCTTTTATACCTTGCTATACTTTTTTAGAAGTTGATATAAGTCGTCTTATCCGAGTAGTGCGAGGTCAGCCATGCAGCGCAACCCTTTTAAGCCCACGGCGGGCAAGACGCCTCCGGTCATCGTCGGCCGCGAAGAGGTGATCGAGGAGTTCGTCGAGGGGCTCGATAACGGCTCCGGTGCACCTGGCAGGCTCATGCGCATCTCGGGCGTTCGCGGCACGGGCAAGACGGTGCTACTCGAGGAGGTCGCGCGCATCGCCGCGGACCGCGGCTGGCGGGTGCTCAAAGAAGTGGCGACCAAAGGTCTTTGCCAGCGCATCCTCGAGGAGCTCGCTCCTCGTGTCAAAATCGCCCATGCAAAATTCGAGCCGACCATCGCGGGCCTCTCCGTCGGATCGCTCGATATCGACTACATCGGCCCCACGCTCAAGGAAGGTTTAGAGAGCGAGATCGCAAGCAACGGAAACGGCTTGCTTATCACTCTCGACGAGGTACAGGACGCTGCTTTAGACGAGGTCCGCACGCTAGCCGTCGCGGTTCAGCAGGTTATCGGCGACGACCTGGATATCGCGTTCGTTTTTGCCGGGCTGCCCTCGATGGTTGAGAACGTCATCAACGGCAAGACGCTGACGTTCCTGCGCCGTGCCCTGCCGTTCGACCTGCGAGCGGTCGGTATCGGTGAGGTCTCGTATTCCTTTGAGGAGACGGTTGCGGCATCAGGGATGGAAGTCGATTCCGTCGTTGCCGATAGGCTGGCTGCGGCTACGTACGGCTATCCCTTTATGATCCAGCTCGTCGGCTACTACGCATGGCAGTGCGCCAAGCGCGCGCACAAGGTCGTTGTCGATGAAGAAGAGGCCGAGCGGGGGATAGCGATGGCGCGGAGCCGCTTTGATGCGATGGTGATCGAGCCGGCCCTTCAGCGCGTGCCGGAATCTGGGATCTCGTATCTGCTGGCCATGGCTTCGTTGGGGGAGTCATGCTCCTCGGGCGACGTTGCCCAGGGCATGGGCAAAACGGCGCAGCAGCTCAGCTCAACAAGAAGCCGCCTGATGCGTGATTCGATCATCGAAGCGCCTGCTTACGGCAAGGTTTCCTTTGCGATCCCCTATATGCTCGAATATCTCAACGAGCACCGAGCCGAGCTCGAGGCAGAGCTGGCCGGCAACTAATGCAGAGGTATCGTGCGCACGCTTTTGAGCGCCGACTAGCTGCCTTTAGTTCACGGCGGTATTCCGAAGTGGTTTTCAAGCCGCGGCGCTTTTTTGCCACCGCACTAAGCGACTGTTAACGCAAAAGAAGGCGCAATCCACTTCACGTGGGTTGCGCCTTCTGCGAAAGAGAGCGAGTTGGTCGGCGGGCGATGCCGCAGCGGTTGCGGCACCTTCACTTCGCCAAGCGGGGCCTACGCGCGGATGCTGCGCACGACCTCCATGGCCTCACGGGCGATCTGCTCCACCTGGGAGAAGTCGCCGTCGGCAAAGAGGGCCGGCTTGACCATCCAGGTGCCGCCGCAGGCGATGATGGACTTGGAGGAGAGGTACTCCTCGACGTTGCCGGTGCTCACGCCGCCGGTGGGCATGAAGCGGTGGCCGACGAAGGGCGCGCAGAGGGCGTTGATGGTGTTGAGCCCGCCATAC
>CAVDTO010000102.1:0-7018 GCA_963611895.1 bacterium | reverse complement strand
GTCGGTGGCGCCGGGCACGCCCTCCACCACCGCGTAGAGCACGAAGACCACCGACGCCGCGCCGCGAAGCCCCGCCCAGCTCACGAGGGCCATCTGCCGCACGCTCGCGCGAAAGGGCGCGAGCACGCCCGCGACGGCGAGGGGCCGGCCCACGAGCAGCATGAAGGCGAGGACGCCGAGCGCGGGCAGGATCATCTCGGGCAGGCGCGCGGGCGTCACCAACAGGCCGATGAGGAAGAAGATCGCCATCTCGGCCATCTCGGAGAGCACGCTCAAAAAACGCGCCGTCTCGCGCTTGGCGGGGATGTCGGCGCGGCCGAGCATCATGCCGGCGAGGTAGACCGCCAAAAAGCCCGATCCGTCGAAGCGCAGGGGGAGCGCGTAGGCCACGATCGCCACGGCGATGGCCGCGATGGTCTCGGAATGCACGAGCTGGCTCTCGAACTTCTCGAGCAGGCGCGCGCCCGCCCAGCCGAGCCCCAGGCCGAACGCGAGCCCCAGACCGATCTGCTGGGCCAGCAGCACCGGCACGTTGACCTCATGGCCGGCGGCGAGCGTTGCGAACACCACGGTGAGCATGTAGGAGAGCGGGTCGTTGGAGCCGCTCTCGAGCTCGAGCATGGAGTCGGTGCCGCACTTGAGCGAGAGCTTGTGCTCGCGCAGCACGCTGAAGACGCTTGCGGCGTCGGTGGAGGCCACGCACGAGCCGAGCAGCAGGCTCTCGATCCAACCCATGCCGAGCACGAGGTGCGCGAAGGCGCCGGTGAGCCCCGCCGTGATGACGACGCCGACGGTGGAGAGCAGGATGGAGCGCACGGCGACCGGCCGCGCCTGCTTGAGGTTGGTGTTGAAGCCTCCGTAGAACATGATGAAGAGCAGCGCCGTGCAGCAGGCGCTCTCGGTGAGCTCGTAGTTCTCGAACTCTATGTGCAGCGGGCCGTTGACGCCGAAGACCATGCCGAGCGCCACGAAGATGAGCAGCGTGGGAAAGGGGAGGCGCTGGGCCAGCGGCTTGGTGACGAGGCATGTGACGATCACGATGCCGATGAAGAGGAGAATCTGGTTCATGTCGTTCGCTCCTTGGGATCTGCGAGGGGCGGGCGGCCTGGACCTGCGGGGCGGCCTTTGTGAACCCTTGCTGCAACATACTACCCAGCAGGTCGCACCTGTTGCGCCCCGTCTCAAGACCGTTACAATAATAACGTTGAAGTTGAGGTTGAGGCTTTAGGTTGGCCTCATCCCGGGGCCGCATGCTTGCGGCCCCACTGAACCGGTCAGTTGGCCTGCCAGAGAGGTCCGAGTGAGAAGGGAGCGCCGTCGCGCATGGCGATCTACGTCACATCCGATGCCCATGGGCACCTGCGCGCGCTCGACGCGGCGCTCGAGCTCGCGCAGCCCGGCACGGACGACACCGTCTACGTTCTCGGCGACATGATCGACCGCGGCCCCGACCCGCTCGGTGTCGTGCGTCTCGTGCAGACACTGCCGAACGTGCACGTGCTCATGGGCAACCACGAGCAGATCATGCTCCGCGCGCTCTCCGAGGGCGCCGACCCGATCGACCGCGACACCTGGGAGATCAACGGCGGCTGGACCACGCTTGAGCAGCTTCAGGCGCTCACCGACGACGAGTTCGCCGAGCTCGGCGCCTGGTTCCACGGGCTTGAGCTCGCGGACGTCGTGGAGGCGGCGGGCCGCAACTACATCCTGGTTCATGCGGGAATCGACCCGCTCCGCGCGCGCGTCTTCCTATCGGAGCACGGCGTTGCCTGCACCGAGGCCGAGGGTGCCGCGGCCGCATCGCCCGAGTTGCTCTATGCCATGCTCGCCGACCAGTCCGTCGACGACTTGCTCTGGGTGCGCGCGCCGTTTTGGGGCGAGGCCACGGGCTTTGTGGGCACGGACGGCACCGGCCCCGTGGTCGTCGCGGGCCACACGCCCTCCGTCTCG
The DNA here is from genome assembly GCA_963611895.1 of bacterium. Classification (GTDB taxonomy): domain Bacteria; phylum Actinomycetota; class Coriobacteriia; order Coriobacteriales; family Coriobacteriaceae; genus Collinsella. The sequence goes on along the minus strand of CAVDTO010000102.1, from coordinate 5,068 downwards.
CTCGGCCGTTATGCGAACATCATGAGCTGCTCGGGTATCTCCGACGCCACCGGGCGCGGCTGCTTCGTGGGGGTAGGGGCGTGCGATGCCACGGGCGGCGTGTCCGACCGCATCGACATCGACTGCTCGGCGGCAACCGGCTCCGAGTTCGGCGCCGTGGGGGTGCTCCGCCTCGACGACGGCGCGTGCTTCTACGCGCCCGTGGACGACTAGCCGCTCGTTCCGCGGGAGTGCGGGCTGCCATCTCCCGAACCTGTCTTCAGTTGATATAAGCGACGCTTCGTTTAAAAGAAGGGGAGCGTTATGCGCTGGTCGAGCGGGGATCGCCGTGGACGCGCGGTCTTCGGCCGCCTCGAGCGGGGATTGCCGTGCGCCGGTCGGGCGGGGTGAGGCGCTTGAGTTGGCGCCGCGCCCGCGCTACCGGCTGCTCTCCTTGCGCACGCGGCGGAACGGGTCACGGGCATGGTCGATGCTCTGACGGATGCGGTAGTACTCCACGATGAGCAGCGCGAGCAGCAGCGCCATGACGGCCAGATAGCTCACCACGGCGCCCGTGAGGCCGAGCAGGTTTACGAGCGCGAGCGGCACCACGACGGAGGCCGCAAAGCAGATGAGGTAGGCGCGCATGACGTCGCCCGCGCGGCGGAGCACCGTCACGATGGCGTAGATGAAGTCGATGGCCGCCGTCACGCCGCCGGCGAGCACCATGAGGTAGGCGAGCGTGCGGAACCGCTCGAAGTCGAGCCCGTAGAGCATGCTCAGAAGGCCGATTCCCCAGGTTCCCATAAAGACCCAGACCGCCGCCGTGATGGCGACGATCACGCCGAGCACGGCGAAGATGATGAGGTCGAACTTCTTGCGCTTGCTCGGGCTCGCCCAGATATTGGAGAGCGTGAGCAGCTGCGGCTTGTACACGAACCCGATGGCGAGCAGGATCCCCTGCGCGGGGAAGAACAGCGCGTTGAAGTAGAGCTGGTTCTTGTAGGGGAGAGCACTCTCCATCACGAACTTGGGCATGGACTCGATGAGGTTGAAGAGCATGAGCGCGCAGAAGAGCGGGGCGCACTGCCTAAAGAGGCGCACGACCTCGGAGACGCGCGCACGGCGCGACTTCTCGGTCTCGAGCAGGGCGAGCGGCAGGGTGAGGAGTACGAGCGAGGCCACGGCGCACACCGCCATGCCGATGCTCGCCACGCGCATGCTGCGGGTTATGAGCAAAAGCAGCGAGAAGACGGCGACGACGCCCGCCGAGCGGATCGCTTGGCTGATGCCCGCCAGGTAGAGCTTGTCGGCCTGCTGCAGGCGCCCCTCGTAGACGTCGGCCACGCCGTCCACGACCTTGTAGACGTAGACGCCCATGCTGATCTGCGCCATGACGGGAGCGTAGCCGCGCGCGCGGACGTAGAGGATGCCTACGAGCAGTGCCGCCACGCCGAGGATCCAGCGGTTCACCTGGTAGGAGGCAAAGCTCTGCGCCTCATCGATGTCCGAGACCTGAAAGTTCCTCACGCCGTAGTTACAGGCGATCATGAGGAGCGTTCCCGTTACGAACGCCATGGAGAACATGCCGGCCTGCTCGGCGCCGGCGAGCTGCGTGGAGACGATGGTGAGCAGCGGGAACACGAACCCCCAGATGGCCGTGCCCGCGGTGTTCCAGATGTAGTCACGCCGGGTGGCGTGCTCCTCGTATTCGGCCTCCTGGCCGGCGATGTCGCCCGAGTAGATCGAGGCGAGCAGGCGCCCCCACCATGCGTTGAGCGTGCGGCGGAAGAACCCCGGCTGCCGGGTGGCGCCGCGTGCCCGCCTGCTGCCGCGGCCTGGGAGCGCTCGGCCTGCGGGAGCGCCGGTGCCGGCGGTGGTGCCGGCTGCGGCCTGCGCGCCGGCGCCGGGTCGGTCCATGCGCGCGAGCTCCTCGAGCGTGTGCGAGGCGGGGAAGAGTCCGCTCTCGATACGGCCGCCGCGATGCGCGGCGCGCCCGACGGTCGTGTCGGGTATGCCGCCGCGCCTGAGCGCGATCTTCTCGCGAATGCTGTCGAGCGGGGTGCGGGCCACGGGTGCTCCTTTCTGGTTTTAGAGATTATATGCGCTCACGCTTGGGCCGGATGAGCTGCGGGCCGGTTTGCCCGGGCGTTCCTTGCCGAGCCGAGCGTTGTCGCGCGGGCGAAGAGGCCGATCGAGGAGCCAGGTCTTCCGTTGGCTTGAGCTTGGGCTTTTATTAGTGCTCGGGAGCTCTCCGGACTGTTGTATCGATGCGTCGTCAGCCGAAGCGGCGCGCCCTAATACCCGCAAACCGATGGAAATTGCCGTCTGCAAAAATTATCTTTACAAACCGCACTAATTATGAATGCCCCCTGCGCTATCCTTATGCGGCTAAATCCCCGAGCGCGGCCGCGCCGCACCACAGGAGTCCCGTTATGGATGTCGTCTCGTTCCTGCTCGCCCTCGTACCGATCTTTTGGCTGATCGTCGTGCTGCTCGTCTTCAAGTGGCCGGCATGGAAGGCCGCCATCGGTTCCTTCGTGCTCTCCGCGCTGCTCGCGTTCGGCTGGTGGCACCTGCCCATCGACCAGGTCGCCACGGCCTCGCTCGAGGGCTTCCTCATGGCGCTCTGGCCCATCGTGCTCGTCATCATCGCCGCGGTGTTCACCTATAACCTCTGCGTGCGCACGGGCGCCATGGACGTCATCGGCCACATGATCACCTCCATCTCGAGCGACCGCCGCCTGCTCGCGCTGCTCGTAGCCTGGTGCTTCGGCGGCTTCATGGAGGGAATGGCCGGCTTCGGCACCGCCGTGGCCATCCCGGCCGGCATGCTCGCGGGCCTCGGGTTCGAGGCCATCCCCGCCGTGCTCATCTGCCTTCTCGCCAACGGCGTTCCCACCCCGTACGGCTCCATCGGCATCCCCACCGTCTCGGTCGCGCAGCTCGTGGGCCTCGACTCCGTGCATCTCGCCTTCGTGCAGCTGCTGCAGCTCGCGCCCTTCTTCCTGGTGGCCCCGTTCCTCATCGTGGTCGTCGCGGGTCGCACGCCCGATTCCGAGGGCAACGTGCCCGGCATCGCCGAGCGCCTCAAGGGCGTCTGCGGCATCGCGCTCGCCTCGGGTGTCTCGTTTATCTTGGCCTCGCTCGTCGTCGCCTACTTCGTGGGCGCCGAGCTCGCGGTCGTCGTGGGTTCCATCGCCTCGCTCGCCGTCACCGCCGCCATCTCCATGCGCGCCGAGAAGAGCGGGTATCTCTCCGACCGCTTCCACATGCGCATCGAGGCCGGCGACGCCATCACCGTGCGCGGCGCGCTCGAGGCCTGGTCGTGCTTTATTCTGATCTTCGTCCTGCTCCTCGGCACCTCGAGCCTCGTGCCGTGGATCCACGACGAGCTCGCGCCCATCGCCTCGCACGTGCAGGTCTTTGACGGTAGCCATCCCAACACCCTCACGTTCTCGTGGATCAACACCCCGGGCGTGTGGATCTTCATCGCCGCGTTCGTGGGCGGCCGAATCCAGGGCGCGAGCCTCTCCGTCATGGGCGAGGTCCTGCGTGCCACCGTCAAGCAGATGATGCCGACCGTCATCACCATGCTCGCGGTGCTCGCCTGCGCCAAGATCATGGGCTATGCGGGGATGATCTCGTCTATCAGCGCGTTCTGCATCGGCGTGGCGGGCGGCTTCTACCCGCTCATCGCCCCCTGGATCGGCGCTCTTGGCACGTTCGTCACCGGCTCGGGCACGAGCTCGGGCATGCTCTTCGGCCCCATCCAGAGCCAGGCGGCCGAGGCGCTCGAGCTGAGCCCCTACTGGATGGTCGCCCTCAACTCGCTGGGCGTTGCCGCCGGTAAGATGCTCTCGCCGCAGACGCTCGCCATCGGCCTCGCCGCCGTGCACGTGCGCGGCAAGGACGCCGAGCTGCTGGGCGCGATCCTGCCCTATGGCATCGCGTTCCTCGTGTGCATGAGCGCGCTCGCCATGCTCGGGGCCGGGCTCTCGATCTAGCAATCCGGCCTTGTGACTCGGGTTTTGGGACCTGAGATCTTGCTCCTGAACCGCCCTTCCATCTCTTGGACATGAGAGATGGGAGGGTTTTCTTTATGCCCGCTGATTTGAGGCCGAGCGCGATATCGAGACTGGGGGCGGCCATCGGGTTTTTCGGGCGTTGCTGCGGGTCCACTCTGCTTTACTTCGTCGTTATTTCAGTTGCATATAGCCCGCCGTATCTCGACGACCGTTTGCCGATTGGTGAGCGGTCGTCTTCTGTTTGGCGCCGTTTGCCGGGCATAAAACGATTTACGTGACTCAAGCGCCCGCCGAGATGTGCGCGGCGCACATGCAACCAAGCAATAAGGAGGTTCCTATGGCGGGAGTGTCTGCTGCCGAGATCCTTGAGGGCGTCGGCCTGGCTCAGGGCCGCACGGAGGGGGAGGAGGTCCCGGGCAAGGGGCTCTTCGTCGACCTTCCCGTGGCTGAGCTCGCCGAGCATGCCCTTGCGCGCGGTGAGGGCAGGTTCGCCTCGAACGGCGCGTTCGTGGTCGAAACCGGCGACTACACCGGCCGTGCGCCGAACGACCGCTTTGTCGTCGATACCCCCGACGTGCACGACAAGATCGCCTGGGGCGCCGTCAACCGCCCGATCGAGTCTGCCTCGTTCGACCGCCTGCGCACCGACGTCTTCGCCTACCTCAATGAGCGCGACATCTTCGTCGTGCGCGGCATGGCGGGCGCCGACCGCAACCATTCCCGCAAGTTCATGGTCGCCTGCGAGCGCGCGAGCCAGGCCATGTTCATCAAGCAGATGCTCGTGCGCCCGCGCGCCCGTGAGCTCGCGCGCTTCGGCGAGCCCGACTTCACCGTCGTCGCGGCACCCGGGTTCACCTGCGACCCGGCAACGCACGGCGTCAACTCCGGTGCGGCGGTCATCATCAATTTCTCCGAGCGCATGATCCTCGTGGCGGGCACCGGCTATTCCGGCGAGATCAAGAAGTCCATCTTCAGCGTCATGAACTTCCTGCTCCCCACCGAGGACGACGTGCTGCCCATGCACTGCTCGGCGAGCATGGACCCCATCACGCACGAGACGG
>CAVDTO010000101.1:4976-7060 GCA_963611895.1 bacterium | reverse complement strand
CTCCTCGATGAGGCTGCGGCGCTCCTCCGGGCGGCTGGAGAGCACCGCGTCGAGCTTACCCTGGCTGATGATGGAGTGTGTGTCCTTGCCGAGGCCCGAATCGTGCAGGATGTCCTGGATGTCCATGAGCCTGCAGGGACTCGAGTTGATGAGATACTCGCTCTCGCCCGAGCGGTACATGCGCCGCGTGACAGCGACCTCGTCGAAGTCGACCGGCAGCATGTGATCGGAGTTGTCGAGGACGAGCGTCACCTCGGCGACGCCCACGGGCTTGCGCGCGCTCGACCCCGAGAAGATGACGTCCTCCATGGCCTGGCCGCGCAGCTGCTTTGCGCTCTGCTCGCCGAGAACCCAGAGGATGGCGTCGGAGATATTCGATTTGCCGGAGCCGTTCGGACCGACGATTACCGTGAGCCCGGGCTCAAAGGCCATATGGGCGCGGTCGGCGAACGACTTGAAGCCCTTGAGGGTGAGCGACTTGAGATACACGGGGACCGCCTATCCGAGCTTTTTCTTGAGGATCACGCCGCCGCGCGTGTAGCCGAGCCTATCGAGGGCGTCGAGGGCGGCCGCGGCCTCCGCCTCCTTCTTGGAGGAGCCGACTCCCCTGCCCTGGCGGATGCCGTCCACGAGCGCCACGCAGGTGAAGGTCGGCGCATGGGCCGGCCCCTCGGAAGAGACCATCTTGTACGACGGCGGCTCATGGCCGTCGCCCTGCACGCATTCCTGCAGGTACGACTTGGGGTTGGTGGGGTGCTCCGCGCGCTCGGTAGCAAGGTGCGGCTTGAGGGTGCGCGTCACGAAGTCGCTCGCCGCGCTCCAGCCGCCATCGAGATAGAGCGCGCCCACGAGCGACTCGTAGACGTTCTCGAGCGCGGAGTGCAGGCCGCGCGCGCCCGTGCCCGTCTCGCTCGCGCCGAAGATGATGCAGGCGTCGATGCCGAGCTCGGCCGAGACATCGGAAAGTGTGGCGCCCGAGACGAGGGAGACCTTGAGGCGCGTGAGCTTGCCCTCGTCGAACTCGGGATAGGCGCGGTAGAGCTCGGCAGCAACGATCATGCCGAGGACCGAGTCGCCCAAAAACTCGAGGCGCTCGTAAGAGGCCCACACCGGCTCCCCTTCCACAGCGGAGGGGTGCGTGAGGGCGCTCCTCAGGAGCTTTTTGTCGGAGAATTCGTGGCCGAGAATCTGCTCGGCGCGCGCGAGCCTGTCGGAGAGTGCCAAGGGGTTAAGCCTCCTTGGCGTTCTCGATGGCGTTCATGGCGTCGGCGACCGAGCTGAGGGTCATGAGGGTCTCGTCGTCAATCTCGAGGTCGAACTCATCCTCGATGGCCGTCACCAGCTGAAGGCGGTCGAGCGAGTCGGCGTCGAGGTCGTCGAAGGTGGTCTCCTCGGTGATCTCGTCCTGCTCGATGCCCAAAACATCGCTCGCGACCTCGGCGATCTTGTCAAAAAGTTCGGTGCGGTCCATGTCGCACTCCTCTCGTGAAGCCAAGCCGCCCGGGGCGGCGCATACGCGGTTAATTCTACCTCACAAGGGCCATTGCCGAGAGCGCGCGACCCGGTAAGAAAGGGAACGCTCGAGGCCATGCACACGGCCCACATAGGAGCGTGAGATATGCCGGCCGACAGCAGGGCAAGCAGCGCTCGGAGAAACGTGACTTGCAGGCACGCGCAGCCGCCTCGGCCTCTCGGCTGAATAGCCGGCATCCGTAATGCATTCTTGAGCTTGACACCTGCGCAAACAAGAACGCCTCCCGCTCCCTTATCCCAGGAGACGGAAGGCGCCCGTAAAGGACCGTGAGGCCCTTTCGTTCTACTCCAAATCGCTTAACCGACGACGCCCTCGATCGAATCAGCGACGTTTTGCACAAGTCCCGCGCGAACGGCCTCGGCGGTCGCGAGCGCGCCGTTCTTAACAGCCTCCACCGAAGTCGCGCCATGACCGATGAGCACGACGCCCTTGAGGCCGAGAAGGATGGCGCCTCCCTTGGCGTCACCGGAGAGCTTGGACTTGAGCTCATAGAGGCTGTCTTTGAGGAGGAGCGCCGCGACCTTGGTCTTAAGCGATCCCATGAACGTGC
>CAVDTO010000101.1:0-4966 GCA_963611895.1 bacterium | reverse complement strand
TGTTGCCCGCAAAGCCAGCGGAGACGACCACGTCGACGTTACCCGAGAGAAGATCGGTGCCTTCGCAGTTGCCCGCAAAGCCGGTCACCGATTCGCTCATGAGCGGGAAGCAGGCCTGGGTGAAGTTGGACCCCTTGTGCTCCTCGGTGCCGTTGGAGAGCAGGCCCACGCGCGGCTCGGCGATGCCGCAGACCACGCGGGCGTAGGCGGCGCCCATCTGGGCAAAGCGCACCATGTCGCCGGGCTCCACGTCGGGATTCGCGCCCATGTCGCAAAGGATCGTGAGGCCGCCGGCGCGATTGGGCAGCGCGCTCGTGATGCAGGGGCGCACCGGGCGCTTCTTGCCGTCCTCGAGGAACCTGAACGGCGTGACGTAGGCCGTGGCCGCGGCGGTGATGGCGCCCGTCGACCCCGCGGAGAAGAACCCGTCGGCCTCGCCCTTCTTGACGGCGCGGCAGGCGAGCACGATCGACGACTTGCGCTTCTTCATCACCGCGGAGATGGGATCGTCCTCCATGGTGATGGCATCAGGGGCCTCGAGCGCCACGGCACGCTCCGTCTTGGCGCAAAACGGATTCACGACCTCGGCGGGACCCACCGCCACGACGGTCAGCTCGGGGTCGGCCGCGAGCGCGGCCTCGATACCTGCCAGGACGACCTTGGGCTCCTCATCGCCGCCCATGACGTCGACGCACACGCGCACCTTGCTCATCTAAACTCCCTCGATAGAAAAAAGGCCGACGTTAAGCCGGCCAAAAAATTCCTGAAGCTACCCCATACGGGTCGCCACCGATTTACTCGGTAACGATGACCTCGCGGTCCTTGTAGTAGCCGCAGCTCGGGCACACGTGGTGCGGGAGCCTGGTAGCGCCGCAGCGCGGGCAGGTGGACTTGGCGGCCGCGGAAATCTTCATGTTCGCGGAGCGACGACGGTGCGTGCGGATGCGACCCTGCTTTTGTTTAGGTACTGGCATGATGACCTCTCTTGTGAACTATCTGTCGTTGCGATTACGCGCAAGTAGCGATACTACCACACGCGCTCACGATGTACAGGCTTTTTTATTTTGGCATGGCCTGCGACCACACGTTTTGCAAAACCCGGCGCGCCTAGTCGAATTTGAGGTTCTTGAGCGCGGCAAAGGGGTTCTCGGGATCGTCGACCCAGGCCGTCTTCTCCTCTTCCTCGCACGAGCACGGCCCCTCGTTGAGGTTGGCACCGCAGGTGGGGCAAAGGCCCTGGCAATCCTCTTTGCAGAGAACCACGAACGGCGTGTCCATGACGACGGCGTCGTTGAGGGCCCCCGAGATGTCGAGCTTGCGGTCCTCGGGGACGAGCTCGTAGCCGTCCTCGTAGGCCTCGGGGTCCTCGGGCTCCTCAAAGAGATAGAACTCCTCGATCTCGCCAGCGATGTCGAACTCGGCGTCCTCGAGGCAGCGGTCGCACGTGCCAACCGAGTGGGCGCGCACGAGGCCCGTGGCGAGGATCCCCGTGCCGGCATTGGTGAGAACGATGTCGTAATCGATGCCCTCGGGGAGGCGATACTCCTTCTCGCCCACCTCGTAGGAGGCAACGTCGAGCTTGCCCTGAAGGGGAAGGTTGTCTCCCGGATTCTCGAGCTTGCCCTCAAGATCGAGGATTACCTGCGCGAACTCGGCCATTACCATGCGCCGTTCTGATTGGCGGAGGAACCCTCGTTGAGCTGCTGGCGGCACCGCGCGACGGTGCTCGTGAGGCTCTTGAGATTCTCCTCGAGATGCGTGAAGACCTGCTCGGCATAGTCCTCGGCGGCATAGCGGGTCTCGCGCTCGTACTGCTGCGCGCGGTCGCGGATGTCGTCGGCCTGCTGCTGGGCGAGGCGCACGATCTCCTGCTCGCCGGCGATGGTGAGCGCCTGCTGCTGGGCATCGGCGATGATGGAGTCGGCTTGAGCGGTCGCGGACGAGATGAGCTCATCGCGCTCCTTGAGGATGCGGCGGCTCTTCTGCCACTCCTCGGGATAGCTCATGCGGATCTCGTCGAGGATATTGTAGAAATGCTCCGCCTCGATGCACTTGAACTGAGCATTTTTACCGAAAGGGGGCCTGGCTTCCTCGATGAGCTGTTCGAGCTCATCGACCAAGCTGACGATCCTGTCGCCAGGAAAATTCTCGCCCGGCATTCGGACTCCTTTCGTCGGGTGTTAGACGATTGTTCAGTTTATCACACACATTAACGCGCGCTACTCGAACCGCCTCTTGAGCGCGGCCACGACGTTGGCCGGGACGAACTCCTCCACATCTCCACCGAGCGAGGCGATCTGGCGCACCACCGACGAGGAGAGATATCCGTATTCGGGCGAACTCATCACGAAGATCGACTCGAGCTCGGGGTCAAGCCGGTAGTTGAGGTCGGCTTGCTGGAGCTCGTACTCGAAGTCGGTCATGGCGCGCAGGCCCTTGACCACGGCGCCCGCGCCGATCTGGCGCGCGAAGTCGACGAGCAGCCCCTGAAACGGCCGCACGTCGACGCCGTCGATGCCGGCGAGCGCCTCCTGGGCGAGCTTCACGCGCTCATCGAGCGAGAAGGTCGTTCCCACGCCGTTCTTGCCGAGCGACTCGGCGACGGCGACCGTCACCTGCGGACAGATCCTCCGGGCACGCCGCACGACGTCCACGTGGCCGAAGGTGATGGGGTCGAATGTTCCGGGAACGAGCACGTGCTCGATGTTATCCAGCATGTTCAGAGCCTTTCAGCCTCAGCACGTCTACAGCCGTGATGCCATAGCGCTTCTCGCGCAGCGTCTCGAAGCCGCTCGGGCGCGCCCCCGCATCGGCGGCGGCGCGCTCGAAGATGGCGATGCCGCCGGGAGCGAGGAGCCCCGCCGAAGCGAGCCCCTCGAGAAGCTCTTCCACAGGCTCGGCGCCGAACGCGTAAGGCGGGTCGAGCAGCACGAGGTCGAAGGGCCCACCGGGTACGCGGCCGCGCGCGGCGGAAGCCAGGATGTCGCCGCAGATGGCCGTGTAACGCGCGGGAGCACACTTGAGCGCCGCCAGGTTGCGCTTAATGAGCGCGAGCGCCCCCCGGTCGATGTCGAAAACCGTGAGATGCGCGGCGCCGCGCGAGAGCATCTCGATACCGAGAGCCCCCGAGCCGCCGAACGCATCGAGGACGCGAGCCTCGTCGAACGCGTCGCCGAGAGCCGAGAGCGCGATCGAGGCGCAGGCCTCGCGCACGCGATCGGTCGTCGGGCGCGTGACGTCGCGCCCCCGGGGCTCCTCGAGCCTGCGCCCGCGCCATTCTCCGCCGACGATCCTCATCCGCCGCTGACCTCCCTGAACACATAACCGTAGCGGCGGATGACCTCATGCCTGAGGGGCAGGGTCTCCACCGAATCAAGACCAGAAGCATACCGCAGAAGCTCCTCCGCGTCATCGTGGGCGGCCTCGATGAGCTGCGTATCGCTATCGAGGTCGACGAAGCGCAGGGAAACCCCGCCCGACTGCCTATAACCGAGGATCTCGCCCTCGTGGCGCAGGTGCAGGTCCATCTCGGCAAGCGCAAAGCCGTCCGAGGACTTCTCGAGCGCGGCGAGGCGCTCCTGCGCCGCGGATACCGAGCCGTTGCCCTTGGCATGCGTCATGCAGAAGCACTGCCCCGAGAGCGCACCGCGTCCGACGCGCCCCCGCAGCTGGTGCAGCGTCGCCAATCCGAAGCGCTCGGCGTTCTCGATGAGCATGACGGTCGCGTTCGGCACGTCGACGCCGACCTCGACCACGGTGGTCGAGACGAGGATGTCGATCTCGTGCGCTCGGAAGGCGGCAAGTACTGTGTCTTTCTCCGCTCCCGCTATGCGCCCGTGCAGAAGGCCCACGCGCGCACCCGGGAACACGCGAGCGATGTCGTCCACCTCGCTCGTGGCATCGTGCAGCGGAACCTCAACTTCGATGGAGCCATCCTCGCCGCGTTTAGATGCCGGTACGTCCTCGAGCTCATCGAGTTTGTCGGACTGGCTCACCAGGGGGCAGATCACGTAGGCCTGCTGCCCGGCCGCAAGCGCCTCGCGGATGGCGCCGTAGGCGATATCGCGGTTGCGCTCCGTGAGTACGCGCGTCGTCACGCCCGCACCAGCCACGGGACGGTGCCGGATGATGCTCGTAGAGAGGTCGCCGTAGACGGAAAGCGCGAGCGTGCGCGGGATGGGCGTCGCCGTCATGACGAGCAGGTCGGCGCCCGGGCCCTTGCGACGAAGGGCGGCGCGCTGATTCACGCCGAAGCGGTGTTGTTCGTCGATCACGGCGAGGGAGAGGTTCTGGAACGTAACGTCGTCGGAAAGCAGCGCCTGGGTTCCGAACAGCACGGTGACCTGCCCCGCAGCAAGCCGCCTGCAAATCTCGGCACGCTCGGCCTTGGGCGTGGCGCCCGTGACGAGCGCCCACTCGATCCCCGCCTTGTTGAGCAGCGGTCCCGAACCGGTCGCGTACTGTTGCGCGAGTACGCTCGTAGGAGCCATGACGCAAGCCTGCGTACCCGAATCCGCGCAGGCGGCGAGCGCGAAGGTCGCAACCGCCGTCTTGCCTGTGCCGACGTCTCCCATAAGCAGGCGGTTCATGGGCGCGGAGCCGTCAGCCATGTCAGCGAGGATGTCGCACACAGCAGTATCTTGCTCGCCCGAAAGCTCGAACGGAAGAGCCACACGCACGCGCTCGACGTACTCGCCCGGAACATGTGCGAAAGGCCTAACGCCGCTTAGGCCCGCCTCGTTGCGCAGGCGCAACGCGAGCTGTAGATAGAGCAGCTCCTCGTAGGCAAAGCGCGTGCGCGCGAGGTCGCGCTCCCCCATCGACACGGGAAAATGGATCGCCCGGGCGGCGGCATGCGCGCTCATGAGCTTGCGCCGGCACCTCAGGCGTACCGGGAGCGCATCCGCAAAGCATCCGACGCGTTCGAGCGCGCCCGACACGATGCGGCGCATCCACGCGACGGAGA
>CAVDTO010000100.1:0-7196 GCA_963611895.1 bacterium | reverse complement strand
GATCGAGGGTGCTTGCTCGCGCAGCGGCCTGTGCTCCACGGTGAAGTTCTGGACCGGCCTCGACGAGGCGATCGAGAGCTACGTGGACGGCGTGACGCTCGCGGAGCTCGCCGCCGTGCCCGAGATCAAGCTCGACGTGGACCTGAGCGGGATCGAGTAGCGGACGAGATTCGGCGGGGTCGCTTTGGCTTTGGGTGCGTGCCGTTCGTGTCTGTTAGCGGCGAGTCTGACTGGGTCGTCTTGCCCCGATATGCGCGCTGCTTGGGCCTGCCATGGCAGGCTTTTCCTGTGAGAAAAAACGAACGCTCCGAGCGCGTTGTCTGCGCTCGGAGCGTCCTATAACGATGCGGTGTTTGGCCACGCGGCGTCTGGCAGCAGGCCCGCCCGCGCCTACACCTGCTGGCGGCGCACGAGGTCGGCGAACTTGCCTTCGAGCGCCATGAGTTCGTCGTAGGTGCCGTCCTCAACGATCCTGCCCTCGTCGATGAGCACGATGCGCTCGCAGTGGCGGATGGTGGAGAGCCGGTGCGCGATCACGAGGCGCGTGCACTTGAGGTTGTCGAGCGACTCGCTCACGATGCGCTGGGTCACGTTGTCGAGCGCGCTCGTGGCCTCGTCGAACATGAGGATCTTCGGCTTGCCGGCGATGGCGCGCGCGATCATGAGGCGCTGGCGCTGCCCGCCCGAGACTCCGCCGCCGCCCTCGGTGACCATCGTCTGCATGCCCATGGGCATGGCGCGGATGTCGTCTGCGATGCCGGCGAGCTCTGCCGCCTCCCAGGCCTGGGCCTCGGTGAGGTCGGGGCAGCTGATGGCGATGTTGTCCAAGATCGAGCCGGCAAAGAGCTTGCCGTCCTGGAGCACCACGCCGATGTTGCGGCGCACGCTCTGGATGTCGAGTGAGCGCAGGTCGCGGTGGTCGTAGGTCACCATGCCGCGCTGCGGTTCCTCAAAGCCGAGCAGCAGGCGCATGAGGGTCGACTTGCCGCAGCCGGTCTTTCCCACCACGGCCACGTAGCTGCCGGCATCGACCTTGAGCGTGAGGTCGTCGAGCACGGGACGGCCCGAGTCGCTGTAGGCGAACGTCACGTGGTCGAGCTCGAAGGAGCCGTCGAGCCGGTCGAGGACCTCCTTGCCGCGCGAGCTCTCGGGCACGGCGTCGAGGATGGGCTGGGCGCGCTCGAGGTTGGGCCTGATCGCCGCGAACTGCGAGGCGATCGAGGTGAGCGAGCCGAACGCGGCGCTCACCATGCCGAACGACGAGGTGAACGCCATGTATTCGGCCGAGGTGATGCCGTTGGCGATGGCCGAGCTGTAGATGGCGAGCGTGCCGGCGAGCGTGATGGCGAGGCTGATGGCGCCCGAGAGGCGCGTGACGAAGGGCCCGTTGTAGGTGATCCAGGCGAGCTTGGCGTAGTCCTCGGCCCATTTGGAGAAGGCGCGCGTCTCGGCCGCCGAGAGCTTGATCTTCTGGATGCCGGTGATGAGCGAGTACTCCCAGGCGCCGAGCTTGCCCGAGAGCTCGAGCGTCTCGCGCGTCTGCATCTGGTTCACGATGACCACGATGATGGAGAGCGCGGTGGAGGCGCAGACCACCACGAGCGAGGGCACCATGAGTGCGGGCGCAAAGCTGCCGATCTGCACAATGTAGATGAGCGAGAAGACCGACGAGAGCGCGGTGGAGAGGATGGCGCTCTGCAGGATCTGCGCGATGGTCGACACCGACGAGATGCGCGAGGAGAGCTCGCCGGTCTCCTGGTCGCGGAAGAAGTTCGCGGGAAGCGACAGCACGCGCATCATCACGGCCGCCTCGAGCGGGAGCGTGAGGCGGGTCGAGATGCGCGTCATCACGAGCGAGCGCACGGCCCCCAAGAAGAGCTGCGCCACGGAGGCGCCGATGAAGAGCGTGAGCGCGGGCAAAACGAGGCTCGTGTTGCCCGACTCGACCACCGGCCCGAAGATCACGTAGTTCACGAGCGGCACGAAGGTGCCGAGCAGCGTGGCCGCGAGCATGGAGAGGATGAGCGCCACGTAGTCGCCGCGGTCAAGCGAGCGCAGCGTGTAGAAGGCGAGGTCGCGGATCTTGAGTTCGCGCGCCGGCAGCGGCCGGTAGAAGCAGTAGGCCTCCTCCTTGAGCTTGAAGGCGTCTGAGGTCACCGGCTCGAGCGCCCCCGTGGCGGGGGAGACGACCGCGTAGCCGCCGCGTGCGCGCGGCAGGAGCGCCACGGGCACGTCGTCCTCGGTAAAGCCGAGGAACGCGCCCACGGCGTCGCGGTGCCAGCCTTTTTTAAGGCGAACCGGGCGCGCGATGACGCCCGTGGAGGCGAGCCTGCGGTCGAGCTTCTCGGACACGCCGAGGTCCTCGGGCGCGTCCGGCCCCTCGGGGAGGTTTTCTCCGTAGTACTTGAGCACGGCCGCAAGGGCGCTCTTGGCCTGCGCCGCCATGTCGACGTCGCCGGTCTCGATGCGCCCGGTGATAGCGCCCGAGATCTGGCGCAGCGACTCCTCGAGCATGCGCTCGTCGGCGCGCTCGCGCTCCTCGATCTGGCTTTCGAACCAACCCATGTGCTTCCTATTCCCGCGAGACCAGGCGCGCGTAGGCGCCGTCTTGCGCGTAGAGTTCCTCGTGCGTGCCGCGCTGCACCACGTGCCCGCGCTCGAGCACGATGATCTCGTCGGCGTCGCGGACGGTGGAGAGGCGGTGGGCCACCACCACGAGCGTGATCCCGCGCTCGCGGATGGCTTCCATGACCTTTTGCTCGGTGGCGGCGTCGAGCGCGCTCGTGGCCTCGTCCATGATGAGGATCGTGGGATCCATGGCGAGCGCGCGGGCGATCTCGATGCGCTGGCGCTGGCCGCCCGAGAGGTCGCGGCCGTCCTCGGCGAGCACATGCTCGTAGGCGCCCTCGCGGCGCTTGATGTCGTCGTGGATCTGGGCGTCGCGTGCGGCGAGGATCACCTCGAAGTCCATGATCGAGGAGTCCCAGAGGCGGATGTTGTTCGAGATGGTGTCGCGGAAGAGCACCACGTCCTGGTCGATGACCGCGATTGAGCCGCAGCGCACGGCGCGTGGGATCTGGCCGAGCGGCTTGCCATCGGCGCGGATCTGGCCGCTCCAGGGCTCGTAGAGGCCCGCGATGAGCTTGGAGATGGTGGACTTTCCGCAGCCCGAGGGGCCCACGAGCGCCACGCAGCCGCCGGGCCTCACGTGCAAGCTCAGGTCGGTGATCACCGGGTCGGCGAGCTTGGAGTAGCCGAAGGTCACGTGGTCGAGCTCGAGCTCGCCTCGCAGCTTGGAGCGCTCGGCGCCCTCTGCGGCCCGGGCGGCCTCGGGGGCGTCGGTCGCAAGCGGATCCTCGGGGTACTCCATGACGTCCTTCACGCGCTCCATGTCGGTGCGCATCTCCTGCATGGACTGCGCCACCGAGATGAGCGACTGCGCCGGAGCGGAGAACTGCGCGATGAGCGACTGCATGGAGAGCAGGGCACCCGTGGTAAAGCGGCCGTTCACGATGAGCCACACGCCTGCGGCGAGCACGATGGAGTTGCACGCGAGGGTGACGAGCTGCGGCAGCATGCCGAGCGAGAGGTTCGTGCGCTGCAGGTCCACGTTCAGGCGGTTCACGCTCGCCTGGTAGCCGGCCCACCGGCGGAAGAACCCGGCCTCCACGCCCTGGGCCTTGAGGGTCTCAATCATGGAGATGCCCTGCATCGTGGTGCTCGAGAGGCTCGCGGAGTCGCGCATGATGACGCGCATGGAGTTGATGCGCTTGGCCGAGATGAGGTTCGCCGAGGCGATGTCGACCACCATGGAGAAGATGCCTATGAAGGCCAAGAACGGCGAGTAGCGCACCATGATCACGAGGTAGACGATGAGCGTGGCGAACTGCACGAGGATCGGGGCGAGCTGCTGCACGAGCCGCTGCGCGATCGACGAGTTGGAGTTCATGCGCTGCACGATGTCGCCGGGCATGCGCTGCGAGAAGAACTCCATGGGCATGTGGAGCAGACGCCACAAGAAGCTCGCGTTGGCCGAGGCAGCCATCTTGCCCTCCACGCGGAGCATGTAGACGGAGTTGAGCACCGAGACCAAGACCTGCACCACACCAACGGCGCCGAGCAGGATAAGGAACGGCACGGTCCATTCGGTGTTCGTGCCGCCGAGGAGGCGGTCGAGGAACACCTGCGAGAAGAGCGGGCTCACGATGCCGAGCACCGAGCCGATGGCGCTCGTGAGTAGCACGAACATGATGGCCGCGGTGGCGCCGTGCAGGCGCTCGGCCGCAAACCCGAGCATCGAGGCACGCGAGCCGCCCGGCTCAAAAGCTTCGGTGGGGGCGAACTGCAGGACCACGCCCGTGAAGTCGCGGTCGAACTCCTCGAACGTCGAGACGCGCTCGCCGCCGCCCGGGTCGTTGATGTAGACCTTGCCGCGCTTGAAGCCGCGGATCACCACGAAGTGGTTGAACCCCACGTGGGCGATGCAGGGGAACGAGCCGTGGTCGCGCAGCGACTCGGTTTCGTAGCGGAAACCCTTGGCGTCGAGCCCGTAGGAGCGAGCCGCCTTGACGACGTTCAGCGCTGAGGAGCCGTCGCGCGAGACGCCGCAGTCGGCGCGGACCTGCTCGAGCGGGATCCATTTTTGGTAGTAGGCGCAGATCATCGCGAGGCAGGCCGCCCCGCATTCGAGGGCCTCCATCTGCATGATCTGCGGGACCTTGGCGGCCATGCCGCCGTTCTCGGTCGGTTTGTTGCGGACGCGCGTTGCCATGTGCCCTACTTTCGGCTGCTGAAGAGCAGCTCGAGCGGGTTTATTGAGGCGACGGTGACGTCGGCGTCGTAGGTGCCGTCGGGCAGTTCGATGGAGAGGCTCGCCGCAACGACCCAGGTGGTGGAGCTGCCGAGGAGCTTCTGCTCCTTCTTGCTGAGCTCGGTGGTGCTCACGGCGGCGGGGGAGACCGAGACCACGCTGCCCTCGACGCCCGCTACGCTCACGGTGTCGCCTGCATCGAAGTTGGAGGCCTTGCCCTGCGCGAGGTAGCAGACGGCCTGGCCGTTCTCCACGTGCACCACGCCGGGCTGCACGTCGTCGACGTTGCCGAGGATGCCCCAGGTGAGGAGCCCCACGAGAAAGGCGACGATGGCGGCGAGCACGAGCCAGATGCCCGGGTTCGAGACGTTTATGTAGTCGTCGAGGCGGTCGGGCGTGGCCCGGCGCTCGAGTGCGGACTTGCGAAAGATTTCTGCCATGAGCTGACTCCCTGGCGAATGCGGTCGAGATAACAATATTCAACATGATAGCGAATAGCAGGAGAGGTTGATGCTGAGCCGCTCTTATCGCGGCCGATGCGGTCGTCTTCCGTCGGTTGGAGTTTTGCTGTGGCGGCAAGAGGGCGTGCGAAAGAGACAGATCGACGGATGCTCGATTTCGTCGAGGCATGAAAGAGCCCCGCGGAGGCCGGTTGGCTTCCGCGGGGCTGGTGGGGTAGCGGGTGTGCTGCGGGGTTGGTTATTGCGGCCTCGCGCTAGTGCTGTTTCTTGCGACGCGAGACGGACGCTCTGGCCAGGCAGATGGCCGCGATGGCGAGAAGCGCGCCCACGGCCATAAAGGTCGTATCGCCCGTGGCGGGAATGCCCTTCTTGACGACCTTGGTCGTGGTGGCCTTGGTCTTGGCGTTGCCGGACTCGTCGGCCTTGTCGGCATCGCCGCTCTTGTCGCCGGAGTCTGCGGGGGTCTTGTCCTCGCTATCGCCATCCTTCTTGGGGGCGGCGATCTTGATGGTCGCGGTCACGTCGAGCGAGACGCCGTTGGCATCCACGCTGTCGGGGTAGGCGATGCGTACCGTGCCCTTTACGGTGAGTTCCTGAGCCGTGGTGGCGTTGACGTCAAAGCCGGTGGGGGTCTCCCAGGTCACGTCGCCATCGGCGGTCTCGCCGTTCTCCAGTGTCACGGTGACGGTGCTCGGCAGAGGCCAGCACAGCGTGTCGGGGTGCGACGCCTGCTCGGCTGCGTAGCCGGCTGCCTGCTCAAAGGTGAGCTCGACGTTGCCGGGCTGCGACACGCTCTTGGCCTTCACATCGGCGGTCGGCGGGAAGCTCACGCACAGGTAGAGGGCGTTTCCGATAACGGTGAAGCCCGCCGAGGTGGCCTTGGTTCCGTCGGAAGCGGTGATCGTGGCGTTGGCGCCGATGACCTTCTCGACCTCTTCCAGGCCGTCAGCATCTTCGCCTTCCATGACTTTGATCATGGCGGTGTAGGCCGTGGAGTACTCGGCCTTGCCATCCGTGCCCTCGGGCGACCAGGAAACGGCTAGCTTGCCGTTACCAAAGAGGTCAGCAAGGTCGTACTCGCTCCCGTCGAAGCATTTGACCTTGAGCTCCGAAACGCTCCCTGCCAGCTCGTCGCCCGCGGCCTTGGGACCGGCGGCGGCGAAATTCGCCTCGGTGACTACCGGCGTGTACACGGCGGTAAGGGTGTTGCCGACCTCAGACAGTTTGGATACGGGAATCTCGATGACGCTTGCGCCATCGTCAGGCACCGTACCGTCGTCGTCTTTCCAGTTGATTTCCCAGTTGCAGAAGTTGTAGCCCTCTTTGTAGGGTGCGGTGAAGGTTACCTTTTCGTCGCCCTCGTTGTAGGTGTAGGCGACCTTTACCGTGCCGAGCGAATTGGAGCTGCCGTCCTGGCCGCTATCGTTGAGCGCGAGGGCCACTGTGCTCTCTTCACTGGTATCCAGCGGGTTCTGCTTTTCAAGGTTTACGGTGGTCTCGCCCTTCTTGGGCTGCGCGCCGTCTGTAGCCGTCAGGCTGACCTCGATCACGAGCGTGCCGGTCGCAGAGTCCACCTTGGCCGAGACAACCTTGCCGTTTTTCACGGTTATGTCACCAGCGCCGATTCCCGAATCGAAGAAGCGCCCGTCCTTGGTCGACTGCGGCACGGAAACTACTGCCACGTAGTTCGAACCCGGCCAAGCCCTGCCGGCAGACGCGATTCTTTCCCCGTTCACGACCTCGTACCAGGCGATCGTTGCGGATGCCGCGCCAGCAGCGCCGGCGCTCTTACCGTCTGCTCGCGTAAAGCTGGTAGTCGCAGGCAGGACGTTGCCGCCCGCCAGCGCCTCGATGTCGATGGACGCCTTGGTCACCGTGTCGGCGTAAACGGCCGAAAGGTCGACGTCGTTTCGGGCCATCGTGAA
>CAVDTO010000099.1:0-7305 GCA_963611895.1 bacterium | reverse complement strand
TTTTTCCGACGGCGCACTCAAACCCTACGCGGCCGCGAGCTACGCTGCCAACGACGAGGCCACGGAGTTCACCTTTAAGCTGCGCGAAGCCCGATTCCATAACGGTGAGGACGTCGATTCCCGCGCGTTCAAGCGCGCGTGGGAGCGCATGGTCGACCCCAAGAGCGCCGTGGTCTCCACGCACGGCGCATCGTCTGCGGCTTACCTGCTCTCGCTTGTGGAGGGCTACGACCAGCTCGCTCAGGGCGCGGTCTCGGGACTTTCGGGCGTGAGCTGCCCCGACGAGCGAACCCTCAAGGTCAAGCTCGTGTGCGCGTTCTCGGAGTTCCCGCTTATCGTTTCCCATCCGGCCCTGGCTCCGGTCCCGCAGGCCGCCGTCGACGATCCGGTTGCCTACTTCGCGCGGCCGCAGGGCAACGGCCCCTACAAGCTCAAGAAGAGCTATGCGGCGGGGGAGAACCTTACGCTTGCGCGCTACAAGGGACACTTCAACGTGGAGTCCCCGGTAAAGACCATCAAGTTCAAGATCGTCGAGGGCGCGGACTCCGCGTTCAAGACGTTCCAGGCCGGCGAGCTTGATATAAGCGAAGCGCCGATCGAGCAACTGCGCGCGGCACAATCGGGCCGCGGCCTTGCGAGCGACGCCCATACGCTCCAGGACGGCGCGCGCTCTGCCAAGGTCTCCGATCTTGAGGTGATCTACCTCGCGTTCAATACCGAGCGCGCGCCGCTCAAGAACGCGGACGTCCGCCGCGCGATCTCGCTCTCGATCGATCGCTCGTCTCTTGCCAAGGACCTGTTCCGCGACGTCTACTCCGCCGCGACGGGCATCGTGCCACCGTCGTGCGAGGCCGCGCGCGACGAGGCTTGGGCCTGGTGCGCGCATGACACCTCGCAAGCTGCCGAGCTGCTCGATGTCGAGCATCCGCTCGAGAGCGGAAAGCGCGACATCTCGCTCAAGATCCTCGTGCGGAGCGAAGGCGTGGGCGGCAAGCTCGGGGAGAAGCTCGTCTCGGACCTCGCGAGCTCGGGTATCGAGGCCGAGATCGAGTATTCCGCCGACGAGGACTACGACGCGCGTCGTGCCTCGGGTGATTTCGACCTCCTCCTGGCGAGCTGGTCTGTGGCCGTGCCCGCGGCGGACTCGTTCCTCTACCCGCTCTTTGCGAGCGCCTCGGTGGGCGCCCACAACGACGCACGGTTCAGCTCCGAGGAGTTCGACGCCAAGATTGCCGAGGCCCGCTCCGCCGCGGACACCGACCAGCGCGTCGCGCTCTATCGCGAGGCCGAGGACATCGTCGCTGACGCGGTTCCCGTGGCGCCGCTCCTCGTTCCCGCGCGCATCGTCGTTGCGTCCGACAAGGTCGCCCGGCTCGTCGCGGGGCCGAACGGCGCGCTCGACCTCTCGGACGCGGAGCTCTCGAGCTAGGCGTTTTCTGCTGCCGGCCCGCTTGCGTCGGGACGTCGATGGCGGGTGCCCCTAGATTTCCGGTTTGTTACAAATTCGGCCGAGGGAGCGCGCCAATGTGCCCTGAGCATCGTTTTTGCTAAATGACCCACAGCGCGTACTCCGCCAAGCTAAAGACCGCCTGCGCCGTTGACCTAAATCAGGGTTTTCTAAAGCTTGATTTAAGCTATGGTATTGAGAACACGTAACGCGTCGTATGTCATTTATCTACAGCCAGGCATGCGGCACGCGTGTTCGCGAGCCCAAGGTTGCTCCCACGCCCCCAAAGAGGGCTTTGGGTTTGGGCTCGGCAGGTAAACTTCCTAAGGAGGATGGCATGGCTGACAAGAACTTCCATAAGCCCATGGTGAGCCGTCGCGCGTTCGTCGGCGGCACGCTTGCTGCGAGCGCTCTCGCGGTTCTCCCTGCCTGCGGCCAGAAGGGCGGCAGCAGCGAGGGCGGCACCACGACGCTCAACTACTACATCAACAACCCGGTCTGCATCGACCCCTACAACACCCAGGAGGACCAGGGCACCCAGGTCGAGTACCAGCTCTTCGACGCCCTTACGTTCTTCAACTACGAGACCAACGAGCTCGAGGGTCTCGCCGCCGAGTCGTGGGAGGCCAACGCCGACGCCACCGAGTTCACCTTCAAGATCAAGAAGGCCACTTTCCACAACGGCGAGAAGGTCACCGCTGAGTCCTTCAAGCGCGGCTGGGAGCGCATCGTCAACCCCAAGAGCAAGGTCGCCAAGGCCTACACCCCCTCCGAGATCAGCTACCACCTCTCGCTCGTCGAGGGCTATGACGAGCTGACCAACGGCGACGCCAAGGAGCTCACCGGCGTCACCTGCCCCGACAAGTACACCCTCAAGGTCAAGCTGTCGCAGGCCTACGCCGACTTCCCCTACGTCGCCTCGCACCCGGCCCTCGCCCCCGTGCCCGAGGCTGCCGATTCCGACGCCACCAACTACTACCTGGCCCCGATCGGCAACGGCCCCTTCCAGATGGACGGCAAGTGGGAGGACGGTCAGGAGATCAACCTCAAGAAGTACGACGACTACTACGGCACCCCCGCCAAGATCGACGCCGTCCACTTCTCCATCATCAAGGACGTCGAGACCGCTTGGAAGGAGTTCCAGGCCGGTAACCTCGACGTCTGCGACACCCCGGTTGCCCAGATCGCCAACGCCAAGAAGGACCGCGGCGAGTCCAAGGACGGCTACACCATGAAGAAGGGCCAGCACATGCTGCTCGGCTCCGAGCCCTCCACCTACTACCTGGTCTGCAACAACAACAAGGAGCCCTTCAACAACGAGGACTTCCGCAAGGGCATCTCGCTGGCCATCAACCGTCAGGCCATCTGCGACTCCCTCTTCAAGGGCACCCGTACCCCGGCCGACGGCATCATCCCTCCGGGCATCGCCGGCTACACCGAGGGCGCTTGGGAGCTCTCCAAGTACGACGTCGACGCCGCCAAGACCTACCTCGACAAGGCCGGTTATGCTGCCGACGGCAGCGGCGACCGCGGCCTGACCATCACCCTGTCCTACAACCAGGACGGTGGCCACAAGGAGATCATGGAGTCCATCATCGGTGACCTCGAGAAGGTCGGCATCACCGTCAAGTCCGACACCCCCGAGTGGAAGGCCGTCCTCCAGCAGTACACCGACGGCGACTACGAGTTCGGCCGCCTGGGCTGGATCGCCGACTACCCGATCATGGACAACTTCCTCTACCCGCTCTTCCACAGCGACTCCCTCGGCGGCGACAACCGCTCCGGCTTCTCCGATGCCGACGTGGACGCCAAGATCAACGAGGCCCGCTCCACCGTGGACGACGCCAAGCGCATCGAGCTCATGCACGAGGCCGACAGCATGATCCAGGGCAAGATGCCTGTCATCCCCGTCATGTTCTACAGCCACACCATGTGCGGTTCCGATCGCGTGAAGAGCCTCTACATCGACCCGCAGAAGCACGCCGACCTCAGCACTGCCGAGATCAGCGAGTAGCCTGAGCTGCTTTAGTTGCGTAAAGTTGATGTGAGTTAGCCAAATCCATCTTTTCTCGGCTAATATTCACACGTTTGGCGGGATGCCGGTCATGTTCGTCTGGCATCCCGCCTTTTGTATTGTCCCTTCGATAGGGGAGTAGTATGGGAAAGTACATACTCAAACGTGTACTGCAGTTCATCCCGGTCTTCTTGGGCGTCACGCTCATCCTGTTTGCCCTGCAGAACATCGTTCCCGGCGACCCGATCAAGCTGATCGCCGGAGACAAGGCGCTCGACCCCGCCGTCGAGCTGCAGCTCCGCGTCAAGTACCACCTGGTGCAGACGGACGAGAATGGCGACGCCGTGCTCGACGAGAACGGCGACCCGGTGCAGGAGAGCCTGTGGAACCGCTACGTGTACTACATCACGGGCCTCGCCAAGGGTGACCTGGGAACCTCGTATTCCCGCAAGCTCCCGGTGACGGATATCTTTGCGCAAAAGTATCCCTACACCATCCGGCTCGCGTGCTGCGCCATCGTCCTCGAGGCGATCATGGGCATCGGCGCGGGCATCATTTCCGCCATCAAGCGCTATTCCTTCTGGGATACGCTCGTGACGCTCACGACCTCGGCGCTCGTATCGGTTCCCGCCTTCTGGCTCGGCATGATCCTGCAGCTGATCTTCGGCGTCTACCTCAAGGTGCTCCCGGTCTCCGGTGCTGGCGGCGTCTCGTCGCAGTTCCAGGACTGGGCCCACTACGTGCTGCCGGCCATCACGCTGGCATCCGTGTCGACGGCCTACACCGCGCGCATCATGCGCTCGCAGCTGCTCGACGTCATGAACCAGGACTACATCCGCACGGCTAAGGCCAAGGGCCTCTCCAACCGCGCGATCATCCTCCACCACGCACTCAAGAACGCGCTGATCCCGGTCGTCACCTACATCGGCGTCGACTTCGGCTCCATGCTCTCGGGCGCCATCCTCACCGAGACGGTCTTCAACTGGCCCGGCGTCGGCTACGAGATCTACCGCGCCATCAGCCAGCGCGACTGGCCCATCGTCATGGGTGGCGTCACGCTCGTCGTCGTTGTCGTCATGGTCGTCAACCTGCTGGTCGACATCAGCTACGCGTTCCTCGATCCGCGCATCCGCCTCGGCGGTTCCAGCGAGAAGGCGTAAGGGGAGAATATGGAATACAAGAAGTACAAGAACGAGGGCGCGGCTGTGTCTGAGCTCGGGGGTGCCGCCAAGGCCTCCTCGTCGGGCGAGACCCGCACCCTTTGGGGCGACGCCTTCAAGCGCCTGCGCAAGAACAGGCTCGCCATCGTCGCCATCGTCTGGATCATCTTCATCGTGCTCGTGGCCATCACGGCCGACCTCTGGGCCAAGCCGCTCCTCGGCTCGCCCACGGCGTCCGACTCCACCACGATGGCCCAGAACGCGCTCATGGCGCCCTGCGCCGCGCACCCGTTCGGCACCGACTCGCTCGGCCGCGACATTCTCGTCCGCGTGATCTACGGCGCCCGCGCCTCGCTCTCGGTCGGCATCATGGCCACGGCCATCTCGACCGTCATCGGCCTCGTGCTCGGAGCGCTCGCCGGTTTCTACGGCGGCATCTGGGACACGATCATCATGCGCTTCGCCGACATCTTCCTCGCGTTCCCGTACGTGCTGTTCGTCGTCGCCATGATCGCCGTCATCGGCCGCTCGCTCACCAACGTGTTCATCGCCGTCGGCATCCTCGGCTGGCCCTCGATCGCGCGCGTCTTCCGCTCCGCGATCCTCACGGTCAAGGAGAACGACTACGTCGACGCCGCGCGCGCCATGGGTGCCTCCGACTTCCGCATCATCGCGCGCCACATCATGCCGAACTCCGTGGCCTCCATCGTCGTGTACGCCACCATGAACATCGGCGGCGCCATCCTCACCGAGTCGGCGCTGAGCTACCTCGGCATGGGCGTCGTTCCGCCCACGCCCTCGTGGGGCTCCATGATCCAGGACGGCCAGACCTACCTCATGGAAGCTCCCTGGATGATGATCATGCCCGGCCTTGCCATCCTCGCGACCGTGCTCGCCTTCACGCTGCTCGGCGACGGCCTGCGCGATGCTCTCGACGTCAAGATGAAGGATGCGTAAACCCATGGCTAAGAACAACGACAAGAACTACGTGGACCTCAAGACCAAGCCCATCCCCGAGGGCCAGCATCTTCTTGAAGTCGACGACCTCAAGATGTACTTCCACACCCAGGACGGCGTGGTCCATGCCGTCGACGGCGTGAGCTACACCCTCGACCGCGGCGAGACCCTCGGCGTGGTGGGCGAGTCGGGCTCGGGCAAGTCCGTGACCGCCATGACCATCATGGGTCTCATCTCCATGCCCCCGGGCCAGATCCACGGCGGCCGCGTGCTCTACCGCGGCGAGTCGCTCCTCGACATGACCGAGGACGAGATGCGCCACATTCGCGGCAACGATATCGCCATGGTGTTCCAGGACCCGATGACCTCGCTCAACCCGGTCTACAAGATCGGCAAGCAGGTCGGCGAGGGCCTGCGCCTGCACCGCGGCTACTCCAAGGCCGAGGCGCTCAAGCGCGCCACCGAGCTGCTCGACCTCGTGGGCATCCCCGAGCCCGAGAAGCGCGTTAACGAGTACCCGCACCAGTTCTCCGGCGGCATGCGCCAGCGCGTCATGATCGCCATGGCTCTTGCCTGCGACCCCGACATCCTCATCGCCGACGAGCCGACCACGGCCCTCGACGTGACGATCCAGGCGCAGATCATCGAGCTCATGCAGGAGATGCAGCAGAAGAACGGCAACGCCATCGTCATGATCACCCACGACCTGGGCGTCGTCGCCGACATGGCCGACAAGATCATGGTCATGTACGCCGGCCACCCGGTTGAGTTCGGCAGCGCCGACGAGATCTTCTACAACAGCCGCCACCCCTACACCTGGGGCCTCATCCGCTCGATTCCCGAGCAGGCGACCGACGAGAAGAAGGCGCTCACGCCGATCCACGGCAACCCGCCCTCGCTCGTGAACCTCCCCGAGGGCTGCGCCTTTGCTCCGCGCTGCCCCTATGCGTGCGAGATCTGCCACAAGCAGAAGCCCGAGAAGTTCCAGATGTCGAGCGGCCACTACAGCATGTGCCACTTTGCAGACGACGACGCCTTCGTGGCCGAGAACGCTCCCAAGACGAGCCGTTCCGGCAAGAAGGTCAAGGTCGCCGGTTCCCAGGAAGGAGGGGAGGCGTAAATGGCAGCCGATACCAAGCGCGAGCCCTTGCTCAAGGTCGAGCACCTCTCCAAGGAGTTCCCCGCAGAGGCGGGCATGATCGCGAGCCGCCTTTCCAAGCGCGTCGTCTCCGCCGTGAACGACGTCTCGTTCGAGATCTACCCGGGCGAGACCTTCGGCCTCGTGGGCGAGTCGGGCTGCGGCAAGTCCACCACGGGCCGCACCATCATGCGCCTTACCCAGCCGACGGCCGGCAAGGTTTTCTTTGAGGGCAAGGACGTCGCCTCCATGGGCAAGAAGGAGCTCAAGGAGATGCGCCGCGACATGCAGTTCATCTTCCAGGACCCTTATGCGTCGCTGAACCCCCGCATGACCATCGGCGAGATCGTCTCCGAGCCCATGGTGATTCACGGTGTGGGTACCAAGGAAGAGCGCATCGAGCGCGTGCGCGAGCTGCTCGACGTGGTCGGCCTCAACCCCGAGCACATCAACCGCTACCCGCACGAGTTCTCGGGCGGCCAGCGTCAGCGCGTCGGCATCGCCCGCGCGTTCGCGCTCAAGCCCAAGCTGATTATCTGCGACGAGCCGGTCTCGGCACTCGACGTGTCCATTCAGGCTCAGGTCCTCA
>CAVDTO010000098.1:0-7404 GCA_963611895.1 bacterium | reverse complement strand
GTACCCCACCGTCACGCTCGGAGCGGGCGCGTCCGACTTTCTTCACAGCGAGGAGCCCTTCCTTATGCGTGTGCCCAAGGCCAAGCCGCGCGCGGCCAAGCACGAGAGCGGCGGTAGCCGCAAGCGCACCGGCTCGGGAAACCTCACGCCCGAGCAGGAGGAGCTGTTCGAGCGCCTGCGCGCGCTACGCCTGAGCATCGCCCACGAGCAGGACATCCCTCCCTATATGGTGTTCAGCAACGCCACGCTCGAGGACATGTGCGCAAAGCTGCCCGCAAACGGCGAGGAGTTCCTCGCGGTGAGCGGCGTGGGCGCCAAGAAGGCCGAGGCCTACGGCGAGGCCTTCCTCGCCGAAATAGCCGCGCAACCTAGCGCGGCCGGCACTCGGCTACAATCGCAGGACTGAACGTGAATCGGCCGGGCGCGCCCGGCAACAGCAAAGGAGCCTCCATGCGCACCGTGAACGTCGGCATCATCGGCCTCGGCACCGTGGGCGGCGGCGTCGCCCGCACCATCCTCGCCCACCACGACGACTACGTGGCCAACTACGGCATCGACCTCAACATCGCCCGCGCCTGCGCGCTCGACCCTGCCGCGGCCAGCGCCTGCGGCATTGCCGAGGAGGCCTTTACCTGCGATTGGCACGACGTCGTCGCCGACGCCTCCGTTGACGTCGTGGTGGAGCTCATCGGCGGCGAGCACCCCGCCACCGAGATCTACGAGACCGCCTTCGCCTCCGGCAAGCACGTGGTCACCGCCAACAAGGCCCTACTCGGCCGCCATGTTGAGGCCCTCGCCGCCAAGGCGCGCGAGAACGGCGTGCAGCTCAAGTGCGAGGCGAGCTGCGGCGGCGGCATCCCCATCGTGAGCACGCTCGAGCACGACCTCGTGGGCAACGAGATCCTCACCATCGCCGGCATCCTCAACGGCACCACCAACTACATCCTCTCGCGCATGGAGGCCGAGGGCGCCGACTACGCCGACGTGCTCGCAGACGCGCAGGCCAAGGGCTACGCCGAGGCCGACCCGTCTGCCGACGTGGACGGCTTCGACGCCGCGAGCAAGACCGCGATCCTCGCCTCCATCGGCTTTGGCACGCGCGTGACCACCGACGACGTGTACCAGCAGGGCATCCGCACCATCACCGCCGAGGACATCGCCGTGGCGCACGACCTCGGCTACACCATCAAGCTGCTCGGCATCGCCCGCAACACCCCCGAGGGCGTCGACGCGCGCGTGCACCCCACGATGATCCCGCTCGACCACCAGCTCGCCAAGGTCTCCGGCGCCATGAACGCCGTGTACGTGGTGGGCGACGCCGTGGGCGAGACCATGTTCTACGGCGCGGGCGCGGGCTCCTTCCCCACCGCGAGCGCCGTCGTGGGCGACATCCTCACGCTGGCCGACCCGATCTCGAAGGGAGCCGCGCCGCTGCCCGAGGCCGAGCCCTTCGCCCACACCATGCCGCTGCGCCCCATGGACGCGCTCGAGACCAAGTACTACGTGCGCCTCAAGGTGGCCGACCGCGTGGGCGCGCTCGCCGAGACCGTGGAGGTCTTTGCGCGCCACAACATCTCGATCAGCCTCATCAACCAGCTCGAGGACGGCAAGAGCGGCGTCTCGGAGAGCTGCTCGGTGGTGTTCCTCACGCACAAGGCGCTCGAGAGCGACGTGCAGGCCGCTGCATCCGAGCTCGCCGAGGCGAGCTGCGTCTCGGAGGTCGCGAACGTCCTGCGCATCGAGGACGTGGACGCCTGGACCGACGGCGTGATGGACAACTAGTCCAGCCGCTCGCGTCGGACGCACATGCATTCGCGTGGACACGCACGTATAGCTCACGTGGACTCGGGGTCCCGGCCTGGTGCCGGGGCCCCGTTTTTCGTGCAGGCTGGCGCGGTCCGCAACCCAGGCTCCGCGCCTTCGACCTCGCGCCGACTGTCTCTCGCCCAGCCGCGGGCCTGACCCGTCGCCGGTCCCGTCCCAACCGCGAGCCCGGCCCATCACCTTCTTCCGCATCGGCCGCAGACGCCGAAAAACACCGCCCCGCATAGCGAAACACGCCGGCCCGGGCCGAGCGCGGGCGGATTCCCTGTAAACGCTGTGGCTGAGCGCGAGGCCGGCCGCTGCCTGCCGTATTATGGTGAGGTTTAACGACCGCACGGCTCAAGGACGGGCGCCGCCGCGCTCCCGGGCCGCCGCCGCGCGGGCAACGAAGAGCCACCGCAACAGGAAGGCAGCGCACATGGTCTCTCGTATCTATGTGGAGAAGAAGCCGGGCTTCGATGTCGAGGCGCAGCAGCTCAAGAGCGAGCTGAGCGACATCCTCGGCGTCCAGGGTCTCGACGGCCTCCGCATCATCAACCGCTACGACGTCGAGGGCATCGACGAGGAGCTCTTCCGCTCCTGCGTGCCCACGGTCTTCTCGGAGCCGCAGGTCGACACCGCGACCGACGAGCTGCCCGAGACGGGCGACGCCGCCGTGTTCGCCGTGGAGTTCCTGCCCGGCCAGTTCGACCAGCGCGCCGACTCGGCCGCCGAGTGCGTGCAGCTCATCAGTCAGGGCGAGCGCCCCGCCGTCCGCTCCGCCAAGGTCTACGTGCTCGAGGGCGCGCTCGCCGAGGCCGACGTGGAGGCCATCAAGCGCTACGTGGTGAACCCGGTCGAGGCGCGCATCGCCTCGCTCGAGCTGCCCGAGACGCTCGCCGTCGCCGCCCCGGAGCCCGAGCCCGTCGAGGTGCTCGACGGCTTCCGCGAGCTCGACGAGGCCGGTCTTGCCGCGCTCATCGCCGAGCGCGGACTCGCCATGGACGAGGCCGACATCGCGTTTTGCCAGCAGTACTTTACCGAGGAGGGCCGCGACCCGAGCATCACCGAGATCCGCGTGATCGACACCTACTGGTCGGACCACTGCCGCCACACCACCTTCGGCACCGTGCTCGACGACGTGGCGATCGACGATGCCGCCGTGCAGGCCGCCTTCGACCGTTACATGCAGATGCGCCATGAGCTCGGCCGCGACGCCAAGCCCGTCTGCCTCATGGACATGGGCACCATCGGCGCCAAGTACCTCAAGCACGAGGGCATCCTCAAGAACCTCGACGAGTCGGAGGAGATCAACGCCTGCACCGTCAAGTGCACGGTCGACGTGAACGGCGAGGACCAGGACTGGCTCTTCCTCTTCAAGAACGAGACCCACAACCACCCCACCGAGATCGAGCCCTTCGGCGGCGCGGCCACCTGCATCGGCGGCGCCATCCGCGACCCGCTCTCGGGCCGCAGCTACGTGTACCAGGCCATGCGCGTGACGGGCGCCTCCGACCCCACCGTGCCGGTCTCCGAGACGCTCGAGGGCAAGCTCCCGCAGCGCAAGCTCGTGACCACCGCCGCGGCAGGCTACGCGAGCTACGGTAACCAGATCGGCCTCGCCACGGGCCAGGTCTCCGAGCTCTACCACCCCGGCTACACCGCCAAGCGCATGGAGGTCGGCGCCGTCGTGGGCGCGGCCCCCGCGAACCACGTGCGCCGCGAGTGCCCCGCCCCCACCGACAAGGTCATCCTGCTCGGCGGCCGCACCGGCCGTGACGGTATCGGCGGCGCCACCGGCTCCTCCAAGACGCAGAACACCGAGTCGATCGAGACCTCGGGCGCCGAGGTGCAGAAGGGCAACGCGCCCGTGGAGCGCAAGCTCCAGCGCCTCTTCCGCCGCGGCGACGCCTGCCGCCTCATCAAGCGCTGCAACGACTTTGGCGCGGGCGGCGTGAGCGTGGCCGTGGGCGAGCTCGCCGACGGCCTCTACGTGGACCTCGACTGCGTGACCAAGAAGTACGACGGCCTCGACGGCACCGAGCTCGCCATCTCGGAGAGCCAGGAGCGCATGGCCTGCGCCGTGGCCGACGAGGACGTGGAGGAGTTCCTGGGCTATGCCGCCGAGGAGAACCTCGAGGCGACCGTGATCGCCGAGGTAACCGTTGAGCCGCGCATGCGCATGGCTTGGAACGGCTCCGTGATCGTGGACCTCTCGCGCGAGTTCCTCAACTCCAACGGCGCCCCCAAGCACCAGGCGGCCCACGTGGTCAAGCAGAGCGTGTGGCAGCCGGCCTGGAAGGGCGCGACGCTCGCCGAGCGCATGCACGCGCTCGTGACCGACCTCAACGTGGCCTCCAACAAGGGCCTCTCGGAGCGCTTCGACTCCACCATCGGCGCCGCGACCGTGCTCATGCCCTTCGGCGGCAAGAACCAGCTCACCCCGACCTCCGCGATGGTCGCCAAGTTCCCCGTGGACGGCGAAACCTCCACGGCGAGCGCCATGGCCTGGGGCTTCAACCCCTACCTGATGGAGAAAGACCAGTTCGCGGGCGCCTACCTCTCCGTCGTGGAGAGCGTCTCCAAGCTCGTTGCCGCGGGCTTCAGCCGTGCGAACGCCTACCTCTCGTTCCAGGAGTACTTCGAGCGCCTGCGCGACGTGCCCGAGCGCTGGGGCAAGCCCATGGCGGCCGTGCTCGGCGCGCTCGAGGCGCAGATCGACCTTGGCTGCGGCGCCATCGGCGGCAAGGACTCCATGAGCGGCAGCTTCGAGCAGGACGGCCAGGAGCTGAACGTCCCGCCGACGCTCATCAGCTTCGCCGTCTCCACCGGTGCGGCCGCGAACGCCGTCTCGCCCGAGTTCAAGGGCGCCGGCCACCGCGTGGTCTGCATCGACCCTGCCACCTACGACGAGCGCTGGATGCCCGCCGCCGAGGACCTCAACGAGTGCCTTGACCTGGTGGAGAAGATCGCCGCCGCGGGCAGCGCCCTCGCCATCTCCACGCCGGGCTACGGCGGTGCCGCCGAGGCCATGTTCAAGATGTGCGTGGGCAACGGCATCGGCCTCGCGCTCGACGCGGGCGTTCCCGCCGACAAGCAGTTCCTGCCCGCCTACGGCAGCTTCATCGTCGAGCTCGCCGAGGGCGCCGAGATCCCGGCCCACAGCGAGCACGTCCACGTGCACGAGGTCGGCCAGACCACCGAGGCCTACGAGCTCGCCATGGGCGGCGAGGTCCTCGACCTGGCCGAGCTGCAGGAGGCCTGGGAGGGCGCCATCGAAGGCGTGTTCCCCTACCGCCACGCATCCGAGGCCACCGAGGCCGCGGCCGTGGAGAAGGTCGACTACCGCGCCAAGGACGTGCACGTGTACGGCGGCGACAAGATCGCCCGCCCGCGCGTGATCATCCCCGTGTTCCCGGGCAACAACTGCGAGTACGACACCGCACGCGCCTTCGAGGCTGCCGGCGCCGTAGCCGACACCTTCGTGATCAACAACCTCTCGCCCGAGGCCGTGGCCGAGAGCACGCATGAGCTCGCCCGCCGCATCCGCGAGAGCCAGATCGTCATGATCCCGGGCGGCTTCTCCGGCGGCGACGAGCCCGACGGCTCCGCCAAGTTCATCACCGCGTTCTTCCGCGCGCCCGAGGTCACCGAGGCCGTGCGCGACCTGCTCAAGGCCCGCGACGGCTTGATGCTCGGCATCTGCAACGGCTTCCAGGCGCTCGTGAAGCTCGGTCTCGTTCCCTACGGCGACATCGTCGACGCCACGCCCGAGGCCCCCACGCTCACGTTCAACACCATCGGCCGCCACCAGAGCCGCCTCGTGCGCACCCGTGTGGCAAGCGACCTCTCGCCCTGGCTCGCCCAGTGCAAGGCCGACGAGCCCTACACCGTGGCCATCAGCCATGGCGAGGGCCGCTTCGTGGCCAACGACGAGGTCCTGAGCGCGCTCATCGCCAACGGCCAGATCGCCACGCAGTACGTGGACGAGGCCGGCGCGCCCTCCATGGACCTCTCCGTGAACCCCAACGGCTCGGTGGCCTGCATCGAGGGCATCACGAGCCCCGACGGCCGCGTGTTCGGCAAGATGGGCCACGTGGAGCGCCGCGGCGAGAACCTCTACGCCAACGTGCCCGGCAACAAGTTCATGCCGATCTTCGAGAGCGGCGTGGCGTACTTCGCCTAAGACTGGGAAGCAGAGCGCAGGCGCGCTCACCGCATAGATCGCAAAAGCGGCCATCGGACACGAGTCCGATGGCCGCTTTTTAGCGCAAAAAAGCGGCCCCGCGTTGGTGCGGAGCCGCTCAAAGGTCTTATGGATGCTGGACCGCGCAGAGGCGAGACAGGCGTTACTCGCCGTCGACGTCCCTGGCGACGGCCTCTTCGATGGCCTCGGTGCCCTCGACCGAGAGGTCCTCCTTGCCGCCGCAGAACTTCTTGTCGACCCAACCGGTGATGATCGGTGCGGCCACGGCAGTGATGATGACGGCCGTGGCGATCTGGGCATAGGCCGTGGGCGCCAGGGCGGCGTACTTGGGAGCGACCTCCACGAGGGCCGTCGGCGTGGTCATGGCCGTGCCCGCGATGGTGGAGCAGGCCACGGCGGCCTTGCCGTTGCCGCCGCACAGGCGCTCGAAACCAAAGGTGATCGGACCCACGATGAACAGCGTGATGAGGCCGAGCAGGATGCCCGAAAGGCCACCCGTGATAAAGCTCGAGAGGCTCATGGACGCGCCGAGCTGGAAACCGATCATGGCGATGGCCGGGTTGGCGCCGGGCACGAGGAGCTTGCGCACGAACGGGAAGAGGTTGCCAAGCACCATACCGATGACGAGGGGCAGGATCGAGCCCACGATGGTGCCGAGCGGGATGTCGGCCAGGCCGGAGACGCCGAGGATGATCATCGTGACCGCAGGGCCGGCGGTAAAGAACAGGATGCCGACGGCGCCCTGCTCGGCCTCATCACCGAACTCGCCCATGATGCCCGTGTAGAGGGCCATGTTGCAGAACGAGATGCCGCCGATGATGGAGACCGACGAGAGCCCGAGGAAGCTATCGTTGAAGAAGTAGGCAACGCCGAGGCCGAGAGCCGCGGCCACCACGAGCTTGGGGATGAGGATGACGATACCCGTCTTGATGGCACTCGGCGTGGACTTGAACGAGATGCCGGCACCGACGAAGAGCAGGATCGCGGCCACGATGGTGTTGGAGCCGCCGCGGCAGGCAGCGGTGAAGAAGCCGCCGACCTCAAAGACCTGCGGGCAGAAGGTGTTGAGCAGAAGGCCGACGATCATCGGGTAGATCATGATGTCTCCCGGGATGCGCGGCACCTTGAATTTTCGCTTCTGCTCGGTCGCCTCGATTTCCGCCATTGGAACCCCCTTTGTTCCGCGTGCGCGTTTTCCCATAGCGCACTTTGTTTCAGTAAAGTTTCATCATGGTATCAAATACATGAACCGGCTTAAAGGGGAATTCTGAAATCGTTGGGCCCGTTGAGCGCGGGGCGGGGTGGCAAAACGACGCGCCGAGAAGTGAGAGTCAGGCGGGCTCGAAGAACCTAAGTGCCTGGACTCCCGCGTCCAGGCACTCGCACCTAAAGCC
>CAVDTO010000097.1:0-7448 GCA_963611895.1 bacterium | reverse complement strand
GGGCGTGAGCGACGACGGCGTCAAGTGCAACGCCTCCAAGTTCCTCGAGCACGTCTACAGCGACGGCCGTCCCAAGTTCGCGCACGTGAGTTCCGTCGAGGGCAAGGGCGACGCCAAGGGCTCCGCGCAAAAGACCAGGTTGGCGATGTTCCGCATGGCGTCCGTCAAGTACGGCGAAAAAAGCCGCCAACGCCTCGTGGTGCAGTACAAGAAGGACGACGGCACCTGGACCGATCCCAGCGCGATCGACTTCACGCTGCAGGGCATCTACTACAATGGCGAACCGGTCACGCGCTTTGACCTGAACGACTACGACTTCGACGTCTGCGAGTTCACGTACAAGCCGTCTGCGGCCTACGGGAACAACGTTCGCCAGCTGGAGCGCCGCTATGTTGCGATCATGCTGCTCTCGGGCATCATGGACGACGAGAAGGAAGACGACTTTAACCTGGATGACATCGCCACCAAGCCGGTGACCTCGGTGCTCATCTTTGGCCAGCGCTATTCGGATAGCGGTTCGGGCATCGATGCGCCGGTGGATGACAACGGCAAATTCGAGTTCAGCCCCGTGGCGCGCGACGCCGTCTCGTGGATGACATTCGAGAACGCCACGGCTTACGGCAACAAGAAGTTCGTCACCTACTCGCCCACGATCGCGGCGCATGTCTGCGAGGACGGCAAGAGCCTGGCGCAGACGCTCGTCGTCAGCGGCGGCTACGTGTACCGCGAGACCGAAGAGACGGATGATAACGCGATCTTCCAGGACGCCGTGCGTTCGAACGTGCGCATCTTCAGCGCCTCCATGGATGTGATGCCCAAGGCCGGCTGGTCCAAGGAAGACCCCGAGCCGGATTGCGATGCGTTCTCGAACTTCCTCAAGGTCGACGGCCTCACCCTCGGCGATGCCGGTTTGGACGCGCAGAGCGTGAGCCTGGGCGCGATGAAGGGCTCCACGCAGATCGAGGAGGGCAACACGGGCAAGTGGACGGTCACCTCCGACACGTTCTTTGGGTTCACGGTCAAGCGTGACGTCGATACGACCGATGGCACCGTCAAAAAAGATGCCGGCGTGCAGACCGGCGTGTTCGCCGTGCACAGCACCCGAACTTATCCGCAGGGCCCCACGAGCCGAAGCCTCGCCATGCAGGGCGTCGTCGAGAGCGATAACGCGGTCACGACCCAGGTCGAGGCGAAGGTCGTCATGGACCTCGACGCCAACCTCAAGAACATCGTCAACTGGCGCGCGCACGAGGGCATGCTGGCGCTCAAGAGCGTGGGCACGGGCGAGGAGGAGCACAAGGAGCTCCACCACATCCTGCTCCCCGATGCCTGGGACGGTGCGGCGCAAGATGCGGGTCTGATCGGTCCCGCAAAGGACACGCCGGTGGAGTTCATGTTCAACGAGACGGGCGACATGCTCATCTACGCCGACGGCGCCTATAACAAGCACATGCCCGTTGTCGATGAAAACGGCAGCGGCTCCCTCGTGGAGGATTCCGACGGCAACGAGTGCATCAAGACGGAGCGCGTTGCGGACAAGTACACGATCAAGGCCATGAACGCGGTCTACGACAAAGATGCCAAGAAGACGCTCTTCAGCAAGCCGTACACGCTTGCCGACCTGGGGGAGACCCCGGTCGACGGCGTCGTTGCCGCGGCTGCGGGTTCCGGTACGACCGATATGGTCGTGATGCACGTCACGAACGCCATGAACAGCGAGGCGGAGTATCTGCTCGTGCGCATACCGTGCGTGACCTGCCTTACCCCGCAGAGCATCACCGTGGCCGACAACTACGCGCTCGCCGGCGAGGAGTGCACCTTCCGCATCGCCTTCCAAAACGACGGCAACACGATCATCACGGGCGCCAAGATCTACCTGCTCGATGCCACCGACGGCAAAGATACCGAGATCGAGGGCCTGAAGGACATCGACATCGTCCTCAGCAAGGACACGGTCATCGATTCGGACGACATGATTCCCGATGCCGAGGTCGGCACGGTGACTTCGGACGTCAAGTTCGAGACGGGCTACGAGAACGATTCCGATCACCTGCTCGGCAAGGACGGTGGCCGCACGGTGCTCGCCCCGGGCGCGGGCGCGCGCATCGAGGTCAAGGTGACGATCCCCAAGGACTGGAGCGGTTCGCGCAAGCTCAAGGTCAAGGCCAGCGAGATCACGTACCTGAACCCCATCACGAACGAGACCGCGACGGTCAAGACCGTGGAGGAGACGAAGCAGTCCGGCGGGTCGGCCAGCGGGTCGGACATCATCTCCTCCTTCCTCAAATGGCACTGCGGCATCAGCTGCTCTGCCATGGGAGACGACGGCGACTGGACCAAGAAGGAGTCCGTCGGCGAGGACAAGACCGACGTCACCGTCAAGTTCGAGACACTCTGGGATACGGGTAGCATCGCCGACCTGGGCAACTCCAAGGACAGGATCGAGCGTGCCGACGGCAGCACGAGCGGCGGCGACAACGACGGCAGCGCCGGCAGCAACGCGGGCGGCGGCTCTTCTGCGGGCTCGAGCTCGGGTTCGGGCAAGTCGGGCAAGGCTGGCATGCCCGATACCGGCGACGCCGGCGGGCTTGCGGGCGTGGCCTCGCTCGCCGCGGGCGCGCTCGGTGCCGGCATGCTCGCCTACAGCAAGCGCCGCCAGATGGTGGCCGCCGAGGAAGCCGCGGCGGCTGCGGCGAAGTCCGATGCCGCGAGTGAGGACAGCGACGAGTAGGCGGGCCGCGGAATAGCGGTCCGGTGGCGGCAGAGCTGGCCGGTGGCGGTGCAAGCCATACGCTGCGAGAACGGGCGCCCCTGATGCCGATGAGCATCGGGGGCGCCTATTGCTTGAGGGACTGTTGTATGAAGATGATGCAGTTGCCGGCCGCGGTGCCGTTCGCGGAACGGGTCTCTGAGATATTCCCCATGTGGGGGAGAATGGGTCGCAGTGCACACGTTCGAGAGGAGCCATGGATGGCCGCCTATCAGCCTGTTCCCCAAAAGGATCGCTACGACGTCGTCGTCATCGGTGCCGGCGTGGCCGGTTGCTGCTGCGCCCGCGAGCTCGCGCGCTACGAGCTGAGCTGTCTGGTGGTGGAGGGCGGCAACGACATCGCCTGCGGGGCCACCCGCGCCAATTCCGCCATCGTCCACGGCGGCTATGACCCCGAGCCCGGTAGCCTTAAGGCTCGCTACAACGTGGCCGGCTCCAAGCTCTATCCCACCTGGGCCGCCGAGCTGGGCTTTGCCTTTGTCAACAACGAGAGCCTCGTGGTGGGGTTTGACGAGCAAGACCGCGAGGCGCTCGAGGGCCTGCTCGCGCGCGGAGAGCAAAACGGCGTGGAGGGCCTGAGCATCATCTCCGGCGACGAGGCCCGCGCGCTCGAGCCCTGCCTTGCGCCCGAGGTCACCTGCGCGCTGCGCATTGCCACGGGCGGCATCTGCAATCCGTACGAGGTGGCGCTCGCTTCTGTTGAGAACGCGATCGCCAACGGCGTGGAGCTCATGCTTTGCTCGCGGGTCGAGAAGGTCGAGCGCGCGGGCGAGGCTGCGGGCGGCTTTGTAGTGCGGTTTGCCGGCGGCGCCTGCGTTGCGTGTCGGGCGGTGGTCAACGCCGCCGGCGTTCACTCGGACGAGATTCACAACCAGCTGTGCGCGGAGAAGCTCGAGATCACGCCCGTGCGCGGCGAGTACCTGCTGTACGACGCGGCCATCGAGACGCGCTTCTCGCGCACGGTCTTTCAGGTGCCCACGGCCAAGGGCAAGGGCATCTTGGTGAGTCCCACCATCCACGGCAACCTTTTTGTGGGGCCGAGCGCCACGGGGCAAGATGACAAGGATGAGCTCGCCACCAGCGCGGACGGCCTTGCCGGCGTGCTCGAGGGCGCCAAGCGCACCTGGCCGGGGGCCTCGGCACGCGGTGTCATCACCAACTTCTGCGGTGTGCGCTCCAAGGGCACCAACCACGATTTCGTCATCGGCGAGGCGCCCGACGTGCCGGGCTTCTTCGACATCGCCTGCTTTGAGTCGCCGGGCCTCACGAGCGCTCCGGCCGTGGGCGTGGACGTGGCCGCTCAGGTGGCTGCTCGCCTCGGCGTGGGGCAGAAGGCCAACTTTGATCCGCGCCGCGCGCCGCGCCGGCGTCTTGCGCATATGGACGAGGCCGAGCGCGAGGCCGCGGTTGCCGAGGACGCCGCTTGGGGCCATGTGGTTTGCCGCTGCGAGACCGTGAGCGAGGCCGAGCTCGTGCGCGAACTCCACGGCTTGGTGCCGGTGATCGGGCTCGACGCCCTCAAGTGGCGCACGGGCGCCACCATGGGTCGCTGCCACGGCGGCTTCTGCACGCCGGAGATCCTGCGCATCGTGGCCCGCGAGCAGGGCCGCGCGCCGGAAGACGTGGACAAGCGCCTCGCCGGCTCATGGATGGTCGCCAGCTCGAGGCCGGACTACGTAGAGCTCGCGCAAGCCGAGCGTGAGGCTGGTACTCCGACTGTTGATTCGGCTGGTGCGGTATTTGATACCGCCGGCATACAGAACGCCGTTCGTGGTCATGGTTCCGTGCATGACGGCTTCGCGAGCGCGATCTCCGGCGGCCCCGCTTCTGTTGCCGTCGATGACGACGAAGCCGCTGCTGAGGCCGAGCGACCGTCTTCAACCGCCGCTGAGCGCGTTGCAGGGGAGAGCGCTTGCGGGGATTCTGCTGGTGCCATGGCCTCCGCCGCGCCTGCTGCCGGCGAATCGAACGTTTCCGCAACGTCCGAAGGCGCAACTGCCAGCCACTACTACGACGTTGTCGTTATCGGCGGCGGCGCCGCCGGCATGGCCGCGGCCGCCTCGGCTCGCAAGGCCGGCGCGCAGGGCGTGCTGCTTGTCGACCGCGAGAACACCCTCGGTGGCATCATGCGCCAGTGCGTGCACAACGGCTTTGGCCTCAAGCGCTTCTCCGAGGAGCTCTCCGGCCCCGAGTTCGCTGCCCGCGAGGCCGCGCTGCTCGAGGGGGTGGAGGTCTGGGGCGGCTCGAGCGTGCTCAAGCTCACGCCCGGTGTGGTGACGAGCGACGGCTCGGCTCCCGTCTCGGTGCTTGAGGTGCTGCGCCCGCAGGGTGCGGCCGTGGTTGCGGCGGGAGCCGTGGTGCTCGCCACCGGCTCGCGCGAGCGCGGGTTCGGTGCCCTCAACATCGCCGGCGAGCGCCCCTCCGGCATCTACACGGCGGGCTCCGCGCAGGCGCTCATCAACCTGCAGGGCTGCCTGCCCGGCAAGCGCGCCGTCATCCTCGGTTCGGGCGACATCGGCCTCATCATGGCCCGCCGTATGACGCTCGAGGGTATAGAGGTCGAGGGCGTCTACGAGCTGCTGAGCTTCCCGAGCGGCTTGCGCAGGAACATCGTGCAGTGCCTGGACGACTTTGGCATCCCGCTGCACCTCTCGCACACCGTGGTGGCAACCCACGGCCGCACGCGCCTGGAGTCCGTAGACATCGCCGAGGTGGATCCGGCCACGCGCAGGCCCATCCCCGGCACCGAGGTCAACGTGGCCTGCGACACCCTCGTGCTCTCCTGCGGCCTCATCCCCGAGAACGAGCTTGCCCGCGAGGCCGGCATCGAGCTGGCCCCCGCCACCGGCGGCGCCGTGGTGGACGAGAAACTCGCCACGACGGCGCCCGGCGTCTTTGCCTGCGGAAACGCCCTGCACGTGCACGACCTGGCCGACCTTGCCGCCGCCGAGGGCGACGTGGCCGGAGCCAGCGCGGCCGCCTGGGCCCTGGCCCGCGTTGCACAGGGGAGTGCGGACGGCGAGAACCTTTCGGCCACTGCGGACCCCGCCGGTGCCGTCCGCGCTGCGGCAGGCGAGGGCGCATCGCTTGCTGCGGGTTCCGCCAACGTTGTCCCTGTCTCGAACGATATGGACGCCTCGGCTCTCGATGCCCACGGCGACGCTTCGCTCGCCGGCGATCGAAACGCTTCTGCCGGTGCCTGTGGACAGGCGAATGTAAAGAACGGAAACGGCAGGGCTACTGCTATCTCAGATGATCTCGTCACGCTTCGTGTCGCTGCGGCATCCTACGTGGACGTTGTGGCCGGCGAGGGCGCTAACGCTGTGGTGCCGCAGCGTGTGAATTCGTTCGCCGCGGGCAAGGTGACTCTCACCTTCCGGCCACGTTCGGTCGCGCATAGCGTGCGTTTTGAGGCCGTGGGCGTTTCGCCCGACGGCGCCGAGACCGTGCTCAAGAGCCGTCGTGCTCGTATTGCCGTGCCGGCCGAGATGGAGCGACTTGAGTTCGACGCGGAACTCGTGGGCGAGGCTGCTCGCATCGAGGTCCGCATGGTGGAGGCTGCGGCCCCAGCTGCCGCTGCCCAGAAGGGAGGCGAGTAACATGGCGTACCCCGAGAAGCTCGAACTCACCTGCGTCTGCTGCCCCATGGGCTGCACGCTTGAGGTGGAGCGCACAAGCGCCACCGAGGCCACCTACCTGGGAGGGGCCGGCTGCGCCCGCGGCAAGAAGTACGCCCCGGCCGAGGCCACCCACCCCGAGCGCGTGGTAACCACCACCGTCTGCGTGCCGGGCTGCGCCGAGCCGCTTTCCGTGCGTACCTCGGCCCCTGTGCCGCGTGAACTCATGGCCGAGGTGACGGCCGCCGCCAAACAGGCCGCCGCAAGCCTTGCCGCCCCCATCAAAATCGGTGACGTGGTCCTCGCAAACGTCTGCAACACCGGTGCCGACGTCCTCGCCACCAAGAATCTGGCCTAGCTCTTTGCGTTTCGCACTTTAAATTCGGGATTGCCGAGTAGTCAGCTCGCAACGAATTGAAAAAGCCCAGCTACCAAGGTGCGTCATTCTATCGTCTACTTTGGCTTCCCAGTTTTAAAGTGCGAAACGCGAGGGGTAGATTCGTTCGAGGGGCAATGCGGACGCAGCAACGGGCTGGAAGCCGGAATTAGATCCTAAAAATGTAGGTAGACATTTCGGCCTTAGTTCAGGAGTTCCTTAACGGCTGCGATCCAGGCGTCTACCTCGGGCTGCGGGGTCTTCTGAGTGGAGCCGCCGCCGGAATCGAACTGGACCTCGAGGCTCGGACCAAGGTCTGCACCGGCTGCGGCGTCTTCCATGTCGTCGATGGTGTTGCCGGCCCAGCCGGCGTCCGTCTGGAAGGCCACCATCGTCTTGCCCTCCCAGTCCACACCATGCAAGAAAGTGGCGACGGCGGGCGCCATCGTGTACCACCAGGTAGGAGTGCCCACGACGATGACGTCGTAATCGGCGGGGTCGTGCTCGAGGGCCTGGATCTCGGGTTCAAAACCGGCGTTCACCTCGTTTTGGGCTTGCTTGACCGTGGCATCGTAGTCGCTCGGATAGGGCGTCACCGTCTCGATGCGCTCAAGGTCCGCACCGCAAGTTTCGGCCAGCTGCTTGGCCACGCGCTCGGTGTTGCCGTTGGTCCAGCTGTAGTAGG
>CAVDTO010000096.1:0-7506 GCA_963611895.1 bacterium | reverse complement strand
GCACCTATGCGCAGGCCGGGCCGCTCGGCTGCATTCGTCCGCTCGACACGCGCCTCAAGTGCGATTTCTTCGTCATGCCGAGCGATGGCTCGCCCGCGCACCTGGCCGTGGGGGAGGGCGACGTGGTGATGGCGCGCATCTTGAGCTATCCCACGCGCGTGGAATCGGGTGTGGTGACGCTCGAGCGTAAGATCGGCGACGTCGACGCGCCCGACGTGGGCGTGCAGTGCGTCATGGCGCGCTACGGCCTGGCGGACGGCTATCCGGAGCGAGCCGAGGAAGAGGCGGGAGCGCTCGCGCTCGACGTTGATGCGGCGCTTGAGGACCCGCTCAGGCGCGATGGGCGCGGGCGGTTCGCGATCACCATCGACCCGATCGATGCACGCGACTTCGACGACGCCATCTCCATCGAGCGGACCGCGGCAGGCGGCTTTAGGCTCGGCGTGCACATCGCCGACGTCTCGCACTACGTGGAGTGGGGGAGCTCGATCGACCTCGAGGCGCGCCGGCGCACGACGTCTGTCTACTTGGCTGACCGCGTGCTGCCCATGCTGCCGGAGCGCCTGTGCAACGACCTGTGCTCGCTCGTGCCCGACCAAGACCGTCTGGCCTTTACGGTCGATATCGAGCTCGACGCCCGCGGGCGCGTGCGTGCCTACGATGCCTACCCGAGTGCGA
The DNA here is from genome assembly GCA_963611895.1 of bacterium. GTDB lineage: Bacteria > Actinomycetota > Coriobacteriia > Coriobacteriales > Coriobacteriaceae > Collinsella. Next base: position 6,828 of record CAVDTO010000096.1, on the reverse strand, counting down.
TCCGCTCGCGCGTGCGCATGGACTATGCGGCCGCCGACGCGATCCTCGAGCGCGAGGACGCGGCCGAGGAGGGCCAGGGCGCCGTGGATGCCGCGGCCCTGAAGCGCGCCGAGCGCTGCGAGGCCCGTGCGGCCGAGGCAGGGGTGGACCTCGCGGCCTTTCTGCGCGCGGCACACGAGCTGGCGGAGCTGCGCGTGGCTGAGCGCCGCCGACGCGGCTCGGTGGATTTCAATACCGTGGAGATCCATGCCCTGCTCGATAGTGCGGGCGTGCCGCAGCAGCTCGTTGCCCGCCATCGCACGGCCGCGACGGGCCTCGTGGAGGAGGCGATGCTCTTGGCCAACGAGTGCGTGGCCGAGATCCTCGCGGATGCAGACGTTGCGTGCGCGTTCCGCGTGCACGAGCCGCCCTCGCCCGACAGCCTCCATGCGGCGTCGCAGACCTTGGGCGAGCTCGGCGTCCTCGAGTCGGGCCAAGCGGCCAAGATCGCCCTTGGCGACCAGCTCGCCATGCAGCAGGCGGTCGACGCGGCGGAGGGCACCCCGTTCGCCCCGCTTGTGAACACACTTTTGCTCCGCGCCATGCAGCGCGCCCTCTACAAACCGCGGAACGAAGGTCACTATGCCCTGGGCGCCACGGCGTACTGCCACTTTACGAGTCCGATCCGCCGCTACCCCGACCTGCTCGTGCACCGCGCCCTCAAGGTGCTGCTCGCGCGCGAGCGCCTGGGCAAGAGGGCGGCCGCCGAGCGTGCGCCGCGCCTTACGGGTACGGGCAGCGAATGCCTCGAGCGCATCGCGCCCCAGCTCTGCCGCTCGTGCAGCGACCACGAGCGCGCGGCCGACTCTGCCGCCAAGGACACGCAGAAGATCAAGGTCGCCCAGTTCTACGAGCGCCATCTTGGCGAGCGCTACGCGGGCTGCGTCTCGTGGGTCTCGAACGCGGGGCTTTTCGTGCGGCTCGACGACACCCAGGCCGAGGGGCTCGTTCCCATCAAGGCCCTCGGCGACGAATGGTTCGACTTCGACGAACGCGACCTCTCGCTTACGGGCGCGGAGAGCGGAACACGCTTTGAGCTCGGCATGCGCGCGGTCGTGGAGGTCGCGGCCGTCAACACGGTGCGCGGGCATCTCGACTTTGCGCTTGTGCACGCAGGATAGGTAGCGCAGGGCCATACGGGGCATAAAGGCCTGCGTGTTAAACTTGTCCCCGCATGATCACAACAGGAGGTACCCGTGGAGCTTTCCATCAGCCTGAACGATATCGAATACGCCGAGAACTTCCTTGCCCAGGGCGACCTGGCAACCGCTCTGCCCCTGCTCGAGAAGCTGCGCGAGAGCGCCGAGGAGTACATCGACGCTGAGTGCGAGACCACCGAGAACAAGCAGTTCTTCGCGTTCGAGAGCCCCTTCGAGCGCCTGGCCTACCGCCGCGTGGAGCGCGACCCGCGCGAGCTAGAGCAGGTGCCGCTGGCCTTCGACCGCATCTACTCCGACCTCGCGTTCGGCTACATCCGCGAGCAGGACTACGAGCGCGCCCGCGACATGCTCATGCAGGCCGTGCGCTGGAACCCCATGAACTGTAACTACCGACTTGACCTCGCGGAGCTCTTCCGCGCGCTCGAGGACATGCAGGAGTGGGCGTCGCTCTCGGTCTCGGTGCTGCAGCGCGCGAGCGACGCGCTCTCCGCGGCGCGCGCCTGGGCGAACCTCGGCCAGTTCTTCCTCGACGACGAGACCACCAACGTTGACGCCGCCTCGGGCTGCGCCCGCCTTGCCGCGCGCTTTGCTCCGACCGACCGCCGCGTGCAGCGCCTGCTCAACCGCATGGCGACCGAGCACCCCGAGGCCGCCAAGGAGGAGGACAAGGTCGTGATGGCGCAGCTCGGCGGCGAGGGCGTTCCCACGTCGCTCTCGGCTGACATCGCCGTCTGCCTCATCATGTGCGCGACCGACGCCGCCGCCCAGGGCGATACCGACGAGGCCACGCGCCTGACCGTGCGCGCCCGCGACATGATCGGCGAGGAGGCCGTGGCCGCGCTCGTCAAGCTTGTGCGCGAGGGCGACGCCGAGCTCGCCGCCGAGCGCGCGACCGACGAGGCGGGGGAGGGCTCGCATGCCGAGTAAGCGCTCCTACAAGCTCATCTCCAAGAACCGCTCGGCGCACCACGAGTACTTCATCGACGAGACGTTCGAGTGCGGCGTGGAGCTCGCGGGCGCGGAGGTCAAGAGCATCCGCGAGCGCGCCTGCCAGATCACCGACACCTTTGCGATCATCCGCGGGGGAGAGTGCTGGCTCGTGGGGCTCCACATCCATCCCTACAGCAACGGCGGCGTGTGGAACCGCGATCCCGATCGCCGCAAGAAGCTCCTGCTCCACCGCAAGGAGATCGACTATCTCGACGGCAAGCTCCGCAACCGCGGCGTTGCGCTCGTGCCGCTCGAGCTCTACTTCAACGATTCGGGCCGCGTGAAGCTCAAGCTCGGGCTCGGCCGCGGCAAGAAGCTCTACGACAAGCGCGAGGACATGGCCAAGCGCGACATGCAGCGCGAGATCGACCGCGCCCTTAAGATGCGCAGCCGCTAGCGCGCACGACCAGACCAAGGAGCCAAGATGGACCAGTCCCTCTTTAAATACGAGATCGTCGCCGAGGACCCCACGACCTCGGCGCGCGCGGGAATCCTTCACACGCCGCACGGCGACATCGAGACCCCGATCTTCATGCCGGTGGGCACCAAGGCCAACGTCAAGGGCATCCCCACCGAGACCGTGCGCGACCTCGGCGCGCAGATCGTGCTCGCCAACACCTACCACCTGTCCATGCGCCCCGGCGAGGACACCATCGCCGAACTCGGCGGCCTGCACGACTTCATGAACTGGCACGGGCCCATCCTCACCGACTCGGGCGGGTTCCAGGTGTTCAGCCACAACGACGCCGTCAAGCTCACCGATGACGGCGTGCGGTTCATCGTGACCGACTACGACGGCAGCCACGTGTTCTGGACGCCCGAGGACAACATGGCGATCGCGCAAAAGCTCGGCTCCGACATCTGCATGCAGCTCGACCAGTGCCCGGGCTACCCGGCCACGCGCGCCTACGTGGAGCGCGCGGTGGAGCTCTCGAGCATGTGGGCGGAGCGCTGCTATGCGGCACACACCCGCCCCGACCAGGCGCTCTTCGGAATCGTGCAGGGCGGTATGCATCTCGATCTGCGCCTGCGCTCGCTCAAGCACCTCGAGGAGTGCGGGGACTTTCCGGGTTACGGAATCGGCGGCTACTCGGTGGGCGAGAGCCACGAGACCATGTTCGAGACCCTGGCGCCGCTCGCTTCGGAGTACATGCCGCGCCACAAGCCCCGCTATCTCATGGGCGTGGGCAACCCCACCACGCTCGTGCGCGGCGTGAGCGTGGGTATCGACATGTTCGACTGCGTGCTGCCCACGCGCACGGGGCGCATGGGCACGGCGTTCTCGAGCGAGGGGCGCCTGAACTTCAGGAACGCCCGCTTTGCGCACGACGCCGGCCCCGTCGACCCCACGTGCACCTGTCCGGTGTGCACGGGCGGCTACAGCCGCGCGCTCATCCGCCACATGGTCACGCAGAAGGAGATGCTCGGCGGCATCCTGCTTTCTATGCATAACATCTACTACTTGCTGAACCTCATGCGCGAGGCGCGTCAGGCGATCATCGAGGGCCGCTACGGCGCCTTCGTGAGCGACTGGATGGACAGCCCCGCCGCGGTGGACTACTAGGGGCCGAGGGCCGCTTGCGGCGGGCTGCCGGCGGTGACGCGCGCGTGCGGGGATCCTTGCGACGCAGGTGGGCGGTCTCTGCCATGCCTGACGGGTGACGCTTTCGCCGGACGCGGGCATCGCTTGCTTCACGCATGCGGTCTTTGCCGTTCCTGCTGGGCTAAAGCCCAAAAGCCGTGCGTCCCGCGCGCGCGGCTTTTTCTATAATTGCTGCAGAGCTTGAACATGCGAGAAAGGACGGCCAGCATGGCTGAATTCGAGAACCGCAACCGCAACCGGAACCGCTCGGGTCAGGGCGCGCAGAACCCGCGTCGCGAGGCGCGCGCCAAGGCGGCCGAGCGTCACGTGGCCGACATGGAGGCCCGCTGGGCCAAGGAGATCGAGCGCTCGCTCGCGGGCGTCCGCGAGTTCGACGGCATGCCCGCGAGCGCCGCTGCCAAGCTCGCGCCCGCCCCCGAGCCTGAGGAGAAGGTCGCCGAGACTGTTGAGGCCGCCGAAGAGGCTGCTGCCGAGGTCGTAGAGGCGCCTGCCGAGGATGCTCCTGCTGAGGCTGCCGAGGCCGCCGGGTCTGATGAGTCCGCCGAGGCCGAGCCCACGGCAGTGGAAAACGCCGATGCCGACGCGGCTGCCGAGGCCCCCGCGCCCAAGCTTCCGACCGTGACCGTCGTCAACGCAAACGCCACGCAGGCCGTGCTCGAGAACGGCCGCGGCTACGCGCAGTTCTGCGACCTCGCCCTGCTCGACTTCGCCTCGTTCGTGAATCCGGGCGGTGGCTACATTCGCGGCGCCTTTGCGCAGGAGGAATGCCTCTGCGCCGACTCGTTCCTCTACAACGTGCTCAAGGAAAAGCACTCCTGGTACCAGGAGAACCGCCGTCGCAACATCAACTGCGAGCTCTATCGCAACCGCGGCCTCGTGGTTCCGGCCGTGCGCTTTGAGCGCGGCAAGATGCACGCCTACGCCGACGTGCTCGTGGTCGCCGCCCCCAACGCCAAGCGCGCCCGCGCGGAGTACAGCCTGAGCGACGCGCAGATCGGGAGCGCCATGCGCGACCGCGTGCGGTTCGTGCTCGCCCTCTGCGACGAGATCGGACGCACCAAGCTCGTGGCGGGCGCCTTTGGATGCGGGGCCTTTGGCGGCAACGCCGAGGCCGTGGCCGAGATCTTCCGCGAGGAGCTGGCGAGCGGCCGCTGGGGCGTGGAGCAGGTGATCTTCGCCGTGCCCGAGAGCCGCTGGGACGAGAATCTCCCCGTGTTCGAGCATGTGCTCGGCGGCTTCCCCGTCAAGAACGAGGAGAGCTACGCCGACGCCGCGGCTCGCGCTGCCGCGTCCAAGGCCGAGCAGGCAGCCGCTGCCGCCGCCGAGGAAGACGATGACGACGACGATTGGCGCAAGTACCTGTAAGCCGCACGGCTGCTGCGGCGGGCCAAGCGCCTGGTGCAAATCGCAACAGGTTGCTTGAACGCAAGAGCGGGCCGAACTCCTGGTGGGGTTCGGCCCGCTTTGTTATGCCGGTCGCGTGCGAATCGACGCTCAAAAAGAAAGCCGCCCATTTCCTGTTGTCTAGGAAATGGGCGGCAGTTTGTTGTCGGTTGTTGCCGCTTGCCTTGGGGTTGCTCCGCTAGCTGCGCTTGCACGCGTTGATGAGGCGCGACGCGGCGGCTACGAGCGTCGCGAGGCCCAGCGCGAGCAGGGGAGTTACGATCGGCGAGGTCTCGTCGCCGGTTTCGGGCATCTTGCCGCCGGCAGAGGCCGAGGTCGCAACGGTGGTCCGGCTCACGACGGTGGTCTTGGTCGTGGCGGAGGGCTTGCCTTCGGCAGGAACGTTCCCGTTGTCGCCGCTGCTGGCGTCGGAATCGTTCTTGCCGGCGCCGTCGTCCGCACCGCTATCGTCCGCACCGCTGTCAGGAGTCGGGGTCACCGGCCTGTCGTCGTCCCCCTTGTCCTCGTCACCCTTGTCGTCTTTGCCCGGGTCCTTATCGTCGTCCTTGCCTTCGTCTTTACTGTCGTCGGGCTTCTCGTCCGGGTCGGGGGCCGTACCCTTCTCTTCCCACTTCGCGTAGAGCTTCACGTTGCCTGCGGTGTCCACGGCGATGGCCGTGATCGCGTCGCCCTTGAGGCCGGCGTCGCTGTACCAGCCCTTGAACGTGTAGCCCGTCTTTTCGGGAACGGGCAGCTCGGCCACGCCCGCGCCGTAGATGAACATGGCGGGCGACAGCTCCAGGACTTCTTCGCCGTCGTGGTAGGAGATCTCGTACTCGTTAGCGGTCCACTTGGCGTGGAGCTTCACGTTGGCTGCGGTGTCCGCCGCGATGCCCGTGACGGCCTCGCCCTCGAGGTCCGCGTTGTCGTACCAGCCTGCGAACGTGTAGCCCGTCTTCTTGGGGGCCGGCAGCTCGGCGACGCCCTCGCCGTAGGTGAACTCGGCGGGCGAGAGCTCCAGAGTTTTGCTTCCGTCGTGGTAGGTGACCTTATATTCCTTCGCGGTCCATTTGGCATAGAGCTTCACGTCATCGGCGGTGTCCGCGGCGATGCTTGTTACCGCGTCGCCCTCGAGGTCGGCGTTGCCGTACCAGCCTGCGAACGTGTAGCCCGTCTTCTCGGGGGCCGGCAGCTTGGCGACGCCTTTGCCGTAGGTGAACTCGGCGGGCGCGAGCTCCAGGGCCTTCTTGCCATCGTAGTAGGCGATCTTGTACTCGTTCGCGGCCCACTTGGCGTAGAGCTTGACGTTGGCCGCGGTGTTCGCGGCGATGCTTGTTACCACGTCGCCCTTGAGGTCCGCATTGCCGTACCAGCCCCTGAACGTGTAGCCCGTCTTTTCGGGAACGGGCAGCTCCGTCGCGCCCTCGCCGTAGGTGAACTTGGAAGGCGACTGCTCCAGGACGTCATCGCCGTCGTGGTAGGCGATCTCGTACTCGTTAGCGGTCCACTTGGCATAGAGCTTCATGTTGCCGACGGTGTCCGCCGCGATGCTCGTGACGGCGTCACCCTTGAGGTTCGCGTTACTGTACCAGCCCGCAAACGTGTAGCCCGTCTTCTCGGGAGTCGGCAGCTCGGCCACGCCCTCGCCGTAGG
>CAVDTO010000095.1:0-7529 GCA_963611895.1 bacterium | reverse complement strand
TGGAGTTGTCGTTGTGGCTCTCGGCCGCGTAGTGCACGATGGCGTCGTGCCCGGGAACGAGCTTGTCGAGCAGCTCAGCGTCGCAGATGTCGCCGACGACCAGCTCGACGCGGTCGGCGGGAAGCCCCGCGATGTTCTCGGGGTTGCCGGCGTAGGTCAGCTTGTCCAGCACGGTCACGTGCACGTCGGGGTGGTTGTTCACCACGTAGTGCACGAAGTTCGAACCGATAAAGCCGCAGCCGCCGGTCACGATGATGTTCTTGGGCTCAAAAATCTCAGCCATGCAAGTATCCCTTTGCTCTCTAAAGGCACAGTCCTATTCAGTTTAAGGTATCCAACCCCACGGCACGATACATCCACGGGAACGAACGCGGTCCGCCCGCGCCGTCGAATTGCCGTGCTAAGCCAGGTAGCCGAACACCTTCAAGCGAGCCATCTAAAGGAAAGAGAGCCGCCGAGCAACTAAAACTCGATCGGCTCTCGCTCATCCCGCAAAAGGCACTCGCCTCTAGTACTCCTTGGGGCTGTCGATGATCTCGCCGGCGGCCACCTTCTTGAGGTGCTGGCCGTAGACGCTCTTGCCGTAGGCATCGGCCGCGGCCACGAGCTGCTCGCCCGTGATCCAGCCGTTCTCCCAGGCGATCTCTTCGGGCACGCTCACGGGAAGGTCTTGGCTGTGCTCCACGGCACGTACGAACTCGGCGGCCTCGTGCAGACTCTCCATGGTACCCGTGTCGAGCCAGGCGTAGCCGCGGCCGAGCGTAACCACGCTCAGGCGCTCCTCGTCGAGGTACATCTGATTGAGCGTGGTGATCTCGAGCTCGCCGCGCGCGGAGGGCTTGACCTCGGCGGCCTTGGCGGCAACGTCGCCCGGGTAGAAGTACAGGCCGGTCACGGCATAGGAGCTCTTGGGCTCGGCGGGCTTCTCCTCGATGGAGACGGCCTTGCCGTTCTCGTCGAACTCCACGACGCCGAAGCGCTCGGGATCGTCCACGTGGTAGCCGAAGACCGTGGCGGAACCCGCGGCGGCGTTCTCGACCGCGCGGCGCAGGTGACGGGAGAGGCCGTTGCCGTAGAAGATGTTGTCGCCGAGCACGAGCGCGCAGGGCTCGCCCGCGATGAACTCCTCGCCGATGGTGAAGGCCTGCGCGAGGCCGTCCGGCGAGGGCTGCTCGGCATAGGAAAGCGACACGCCGTAGCGCGAGCCATCGCCCAGCAGGCGCTCGAAGTTGGGCAGGTCAGTGGGCGTGGAGATGATCAGGATGTCGCGAATGCCGGCGAGCATGAGCGTGCTCAGCGGATAGTAGATCATCGGCTTGTCGTACACCGGCAGCAGCTGCTTAGAGGTGACGAGCGTGAGCGGATACAGGCGTGTGCCGGAACCGCCAGCAAGAATAATGCCCTTCATATGCGTAATCCCTTCGGTCGGAATGCGATATCTCTGCCAACCATCTTAGCGGCAATAATTTCTTCAAGAGCCAAAACCGTAAAAGGTTCCCATAGCGAGGATGGCTAAAGCAACGTCTGGCTTAGACAAATCAAACTCAGATTTTGTATCTGGCTATCTTCATCCATTCGGCCGGGAACCCCATGGCTTCAAGGAGGCGCTTTTCACCAATACTCCCGCTCGTTGATAGATATCCATTAACGCACTTGACAAGACTAGCCTTGAAAGCCTTGAACTCGTCTTTGCGCAGCAGGTATCGAAGGGCGATCACCGCCGAGAAAACGTCCACCTTTCCACAAGAGTAATCTGGTCCGTTTTTCTCGATGCCAAGCTTGGAGTGCAGGGGCGTATCGGAAATCCCAACATGGCACCTGTGGGAGAAGAGGCGCTCACCATGTGCGCAGACGTTTCTGTAGAGTGCAAGCACGCGAATAAAAGACGATAGCTCCTTTGGGTTTTTGATTCCGAATCTCTTGGCGATCCTGGCCTTCTCGCTATCCCTGAGCGACGAGAGCATTTTTGAAATCTGCCCAAAGGTCATGGCGTTTACGGTAACCCACAACGGCACGTTCCTATATGTCTTGCGATAATAAACGAGATATTCGTGGCTTGTGTCCTTATTGGCAATATAGCCAAGCATATTCAGCAGCTTCGGAAGAACGCGCTTAGCGCCATTCGAAGACGAATAGCATTGAGCATCGAGGTATTTCTCTTGGGAGTCGCCGAATGTAGCACAGAACTCATAGGCCAGTGCAGATCTGGTCTTTGCCTCTACCTTGAGCAGAGCATCGAGCATTATCCCTCGGAGATCAGCGTCGAACTCATAAAGCGCCAGGATGGCTCCAAAAGTAGCGTCCTTGTAATACACTCGGGTGCTTGGGTCGCGGAAAAACGACTGGTAGCCATTCACAACCGGGAAATAACCGATGTCCGCAAGAACCCTGCAGCATACCTTCTCGTCCTCAATAGTGAGCCCAGAACTTTTGAGCTTCTCCAGCTGTTGCTGGTAGGTTAGGAATTCTTTTGGCATCGTCGCTCTTCTCGAAAAAAAAAGGGGAACCCGCAGGCTCCCCTTCCGGTTCCAGGCATCGAAAGCTTCTGGACCCTAATCACTGTTATGCAGGCTAACTACAAGCTTGTATCCCGTCAAGAGTTAGGCTCTTGGCTATTCACATGCCCTGACTTCACTTGGCTTCATCCGAACGTCCAACCGTCGCTCTTAAGCTCACCAAACGCCATCCGTCAACGTCTAAAAGCCGACCTCTTCCAGTGACTCGAACTTGTAGCGTTCGGCAAGCCTGGGGTCTTTGGAGAAATGCGGCGAGAACCATTTATCGTCTTTAGCGAATACTTCCGCCCAGCTAGAGAGCAGACGAGCCTTGTCCTTAACTTGGGCAACGGATCCATTCGCAATGCCACCGCACGCTGGGTCGCGATCCCCCACTGCCACGGCCGCCTCGGGCGTATAAATCACCTTTAGTCCCGCCTTGGCCACCTTATAGCAAAGATCAAGGTCGGCACAGGTCTCGGCATAAGCCTCGTCGTAACCGCCAATCCGCTCAAACGCTGATCGAGATACCGCTTGGCAGGCCCCATCGACAGCCTCCACGTCGCGGACGGTCATCGGGTAATAGATGTAGCCAGGATCATCGCGATGCAGGCCATGGGAAAGTCGAATAACATCGCTCCCAACATGAGAAAGACCTGCCTGCCGAATGATGCCATCGATATCGCACGTCATGGTACCCACAACGCCAACGTCTTCTCGCTGAGCAAAGCCTGCAAGGTTCCTGAGCCAAGTAGGCTCAAATGCGCCGGCGTCATCATCCAGGAATACAAGCACGTTGCCCGAAGCAACCTGAGCGCCAGCATTGCGCCAGGCGAATTTATTAAACTCGCCCTCACGGGAGCAGATACGGACCTTGTCCAGACGCCTGCAAACAAGCTCCTTCACGCGATCTGCACGCTCAGCGGGGCACACAAGCACGCATTCAATGCCATCAAGTTCAGTGCAAGCAAGCCCCTCGATGCAGCGTGAAAGAGCCTCATTCTCCCCCTCGGTCGCCACGATCACACTGCAGGCGGTATCGGCCGCAACCTCGTAATTGGGCGCATAGCGGAATGCCCTATCGTGCGCGCACTCAACATGAGCGACAAGTCCGCAGCGATCGAGGTGCTGTTGAACAGCTAGGATGCCCGCCGTTGTGGCATATGGCTTGCTATCTGCATTGGCTGCCGTAGAAGTCTCGCTAATACGCCAGTGGTATAGCAGCTTTGGCACATGATGAATGGTTCCGCCGAGCTCGGCGATCTTCAAAACCATGGCATGGTCCTGTGCGCCATCCAGCTCTTTGCCCGAGGGCTCAATCTTCTGCATGGCCGAAGTTCTAACCGTCAGCAGGTGGCAGATATAGTTGTTATCGCGTGCCATATCGAGACTAAAGTCAGGCTTAAACGTCGGGTTTGCCAGCGTGCCATCGGGATGCAACTTGTCCTCGTCGCAATACAAAAGGTCGATAGAAGGGTCGGCACCGATTGCCTTGGCATACTCAAAAAGAATGTCCTGCTCAAGAACATCATCATGGTCAAAGAAGCAGCAAAAGTCGCCCTGAGCGACCTTGATACCCTCGGCGGTGTTCTCGGTAATACCTCGATTGGACTCAAGCTCAACAAGTTTGATCCTCGAATCAAGCTCGAGATACTCGGACACAAGTTCCTTAAGCTCCAGGATCTCGGGAGTCGAGTTGACGAGAATCAGCTCCCAGTTGCCATAGGTCTGGGCCAACACAGAGTCGGCCATCTCTCTAAAGAAGTTAAGCGGAGTTTTGTAAAGAGGCACGATAACCGAGAAACAAGGGCCGTCTTCAAACGACTCTCCGCGCTGTTTTTCGGCCTGGCGCCCGTTCAATAGGTTCTGGCTGAGCCAAACATCGTAGCGCGGTTCGTTTGACGCATTCGAAAAGGAACGCTCAAGGCCCTCATAGGTCCACTTGATCATGTCCTTCTTGTAGCAAGCAAAGACTCCAAGATGATGCCCATGAGAGTCGGTCACCGCAAGAACCAAGAAGCCTTTAACAACAGGCAGAAGCATCGAAAAAGAGACGTTATTTAGGGTGGACAAGCAAGACCGATCGGACTTAGGGTCAATCGATCCGAGCACGCGTCCCTTGCGATCGTAAGCCACTACCGAAACGCTGCTCATTACAAGCTCGGATGACAAAATTCCGCGCACGATGACGCCGTCAGGATGAGGCGTAAATCCATTTAGAGAAAGCGGAGAAACTGAATTGGGCCCAAAAGCGTCGATATTCCTAATACGCTGGCAAAGTTCACGCTGCAGAAGACCGTTCTTCTTTGATTCCAGCATCTTCGCAACCGGATGAACAGCAAATGTATAGACCGCGCCACCTTGGCTGTCGCGGAGAATGGCACTTTGCTTAATGGCAAAATCCGCAAAGACAGCCACATATTCTCCAGCGCCCAATGGGACAAGACGGCACGGCAGCTTCTCGCCACTTGAAGATTTAGCCTCGAGCGTATACCCACCCTTCGAAGGGCCTTCTAAAAGCTGGTAAACCTTACCCGCCCCTCTGCAACTGCCTTTAGACACAAATTTCTTTGCCATAACCTAGCACCTCATACGCAGTAGCGCTGTGAACTTAAACGCAATCAATTGACTGCCGATGGCTTACCGAGCGATAACCCGATCGGCCAAAACCAATTGTCACCAAAGGCATTATCCCGAATCGCGGCATTCTGAATCAACACGAGGATGAACAACGATCTTAAGCCGGCGGAGAAGCACGATTTAAATCAACTCTGCCTTAGAGGTCGAAAGAGCACCCACTCCACGCTGCCCTTGAGCCTTACTCAACACGAAAGGTCCCCGCCAAGCGCTATAAAACTTTAACCAGAATAAGCGAGGTGAAGCAGATGGCAAAAAAGGCCAGAGATATGCAAAATACGGTAAGCAGCCAGCCTCTCTTTTCGCCAAAAGCAAGCCACTTGTTATTAAGGATGATTGTCAGCGAAGGCACAAGCATCGGAAGAATATATCTTGTTTGGCAGCCATTCACGGTGCCCAAGCCAACCGGAGTAAACGAAACATAAAGGGCAGTCGCCACCAAAGCAAAGGCGAACAGCATCAGAAACAGCGCCCACAAAGATGCCCACACGCTGGTATGCCGAACGCTAATTGAGTCATTAGCTGTAAGCCCAAAGAAAACAAACGCCGTTGCAGGCGCATAAAGCAAAAGCGTAGAGCCCGGTAGCCGACCATCAAAGATGTATTGCAGCATCTCGGCAGGCGCATAAAGCAAAAGCGTAGAGCCCGGTAGCCCCGAGAACGCAATGGCGACATCACCTAAATAAGCGAAGCTGAGCGTGTACCCAAAGGATTGAAGTGGAGCAAAATAGGAGCTCCAAAAGAATCTGAACAGAATGAGGGCATAGCCAATAGGATCATTCAAAATAAAGGCTATCTGTTTTGCGGGATTAATATCAGCTCCGCCACGAGTGTCGCCCGCATCCCCCTGCACCGTGAAAAGATACGGCAGGGCAAACGAGGCAAAAGTAAAGAACCCGAGGAAGAAAACAGCGGCGTTATAGCGCCTGCGCTGCCCCACATCCGAGAACCGATCTTTAGGCACAAGAAAGTACAGCCCTATAACCGGAAAATAGACCGCCTTGACCGCCAAACCGGCAAAGGTAAAAACGAATGCAAGGAGGATGTTCTTTCTCGTAAAGTCGTCCTTCTCACCCCAGGCATATCTCAGATAGTAGGCAAATCCAAGCATGACCATTGCAATAAGCCAGGCGTCGTAAGAGAAGTTCGTCGCAAGCCAGAGACATGACGGAAGCAAGCCGACAAACGCAAAGAGCCCCTTTTTTGATGGGGAAACAGCTATCGCAGAGGCAATTAGGGCAGAAAAACACAGCAGACCACATAGCTTCGCAAGAAGCACGGTCGAGCTAAACCCCAGGTGCAGAAGCCTGCCAAGCCACAAGCCCACAGCAAGAGGAGCATAGCCAATGCTATTCAAGCCATAAATCGCTTCAGCCGACTCCCTCACCACGACCCGTTCCTCGACGACATCGTCACGATACGAGGAATCCAACACGTAGGAGTGCTGCGTAATTTCATTCGAGTCAAAATAAACGATAGATGGAGCCTCGACTCCCTCGCCTCGATTTGTGGCATCTGCAATAAAAGAAAGGTCGGTCTCGGTAAACTGCGACTGAAATAGATAGGAGACATTCACAGCGTTCTCATAGTGCACCTGATCATCCCATGAGAGACCCGTAGTAACCGGAAGAGCGCAGATCAGCATTGAGCCAGAAACAAATGCAAGCATGAAAAACGTAAGCGGCAGCGAAATGGACTTACGGACAAGCAGGTAAAAGACGATACAGAGAACGGCAGCATCGAAGACATAAAACGGCAAGGGGAATCTCATTCCAATACGAGACACCACCAAAACGATCATGCAAAGGATAAAGATCGCAAAGCCCAGCTTTCGGTAACCGAAATGCCTCGCACCAATAGCCCGTTCGCCAGCGCTGTCGGAGTTTTGGTGTTTTAGATAGGCATATTGGAGAACTAGAAAAGCTCCTATAACAAAGACCACAACACGGCGCTTGGACCAATCTGCCAAGCAAGAAAAATGGCTTGCCGGAGAACCAAGAACAGTGAGACCCTCCAGGACAACACCCGCGACCACCGACATGCCAACGAGTTTCAAAAGAGCCGACAGCTTTAAAACGCCTTTATCGATAAGGCTTTTCACATACAGCACATCAAACGCGAAAATCGCATACAGCATCGCAAACACAAATAGCTGCGACGGCGTGTGATTCAACGCGAAACGCAGGAAAGACATTATTCCAAGTGCCAAAAGAACGGCCAGCATTCCAAAATTGCCGAAAAGACCTTTTCTTTGCAGGCGATAGATTTCAGAGCCCATTTGCAACGCTTTCCTTTATTCAATAGGTAATTTCTCTTCACGCTAGCAAACTCCATGCATCCCTAAGACCATGAAGTAAAAAATCGTTAGCTCAACGTAGCCACGCTAACGAACCTTAT